>NZ_FXBB01000010.1 GCF_900177735.1 Dethiosulfovibrio salsuginis
GATAAGCTCGACCTTGAAGGTGGCGTTGTCCCCAGGCATTACCATCTCGACTCCCTCAGGAAGCTCGATGGCTCCGGTGACGTCGGTGGTACGGAAGTAGAACTGAGGCTTGTAGCCCTTGAAGAAGGGAGTGTGACGGCCGCCCTCTTCCTTCTTGAGGACGTAGACCTCAGCCTTGAACTTGGTGTGAGGCTTGATCGATCCGGGCTTGGCCAGAACCTGACCGCGCTCGACGTCGTCTTTGCCGGTTCCACGAAGAAGGACCCCTACGTTATCTCCAGCCAGAGCCTCGTCGAGGATCTTGCGGAACATCTCGAGGGAGGTGGCAACGGTCTTCTGGGTGTCCCTGATCCCGACTATCTCCACCTCGTCGCCGGAGTGGATAACTCCCTGCTCCACACGACCGGTTACGACGGTGCCGCGACCGGTGATGGTGAACACGTCCTCGATGGGCATGAGGAAGGTCTTGTCGGTGTCACGGACGGGATCGGGGAAGTAGTTGTCGCAAGCGTCCATAAGCTCCCAGATCGCCTTGCTCCATTTGTCCTCTCTGGTGCCGTCGCTCTCCTCGAGAACCTTAAGGGCGGAACCACGGATGATAGGCACGTCGTCTCCGGGGAAGTTGTACTTGTCCAGAAGCTCGCGGATCTCCATCTCGACCAGATCGAGAAGCTCGTCGTCGTCGACCATGTCGACTTTGTTCATGAAGACCACGAGGGCGGGCACGTTGACCTGACGGGCGAGAAGGACGTGCTCACGGGTCTGAGGCATCGGGCCGTCGGCGGCGGAGACCACCAGGATTCCGCCGTCCATCTGAGCGGCACCGGTGATCATGTTCTTGATGTAGTCGGCGTGGCCGGGGCAGTCGATGTGAGCGTAGTGACGCTTGTCGGTCTGGTACTCGATGTGAGCTATGTTGATGGTTATTCCGCGCTCTCTCTCCTCAGGGGCCTTGTCGATGTCCTCGAACTTCGAGAAGTCCGCATAGCCTGCGGAGGCGAGACTCTTGGAGATAGCAGCGGTAAGGCTGGTCTTGCCGTGGTCGATGTGACCGATGGTACCGATGTTAAGATGAGGCTTTGTCCTTTCAAACTTTTCCTTTGCCATTTGGATGTCCCTCCTAGATTGAAAACTCTTATTTTTTAAGTATTTCTTCCGCTACGCTGTTAGGAACCGCTTCGTAGTGGTCGAACTGCATGGTGTAGGTGGCACGACCGGAGGTCTTGCTTCTGATGTCGGTAGCGTAACCAAACATCTCTCCGAGGGGGACGTAGGCCTTTATAGCCCTGGCGTTTCCTCTGATATCCATGCCTTCCACACGACCACGGCGGGAGGACAGGTCTCCCATAACGTCTCCGACGTAATCCTCAGGGGTTACTACCTCAACAAACATGACAGGCTCCATCAGGGTCGGACCGGCTTTTCTCATCGCCTCTTTGAAAGCCATGGAGGCGGCGATCTTAAAGGCCATTTCGGAGCTGTCGACGTCGTGGTAGCTTCCGTAGACGAGCTGGACCTTCACGCCTATGACGGGGAATCCGCCGAGAATACCGTTGGTGAGGGATTCCTCAATTCCCTTCTGTACTGCGGGAATGTAGTCTCTGGGGATCACTCCACCGACAATCTTGTCCTCGAAGAGGAAGCCTTTGCCGTCCTCTAGGGGCTCCATGTTTATAACCACGTCGCCGTACTGGCCTCTACCGCCGCTCTGACGGACGAATTTGCCCTGCACATCGGTGACCGCTCTGGTGATAGCCTCTCTGTAGGCGACCTGGGGACGTCCGACGTTGACGTCGGCTTTGAACTCTCTCTTTAGGCGATCGACTATGATGTCGAGGTGAAGCTCGCCCATGCCGGATATGACGGTCTGTCCGGTTTCCTCGTCGTTGCGGACGACGAAAGTCGGGTCCTCTTCGGCCAGGGAGATGAGTCCTTTGGACATTTTATCTTTGTCCGCCTGGGACATAGGCTCAACGGCCAGAGAGATAACCGGCTCAGGGAAGACCAAGGACTCAAGCACTATAGGAGCCTTTTCGTCACAGAGGGTGTCTCCGGTTCTGGTCGCTTTAAGACCGGGGATAGCGACTATCATGCCTGCCCCAGCTTCGTCTATGTCGGTCCTCTTGTTGGAGTGCATCTGGAGGATTCGACCGACTCTTTCTTTCTTCCTGCTGGTCGGGTTATAAAGGGACATACCGGACTTCAGCATACCGGAGTATATACGGCAGAAGGTCAGTTTACCCACGAACGGGTCAACCGCTACCTTGAAAGCCAGTATGGATACCGGCTCGCTTACGTCGGCGTGTCTCTCCATCTCGGAGCCATCGTCAGGATCTTCGCCTTTTATGGCGGGGAGATCCATGGGGCTCGGAAGGTAGGCCACAACGGCGTCGAGAAGGGGCTGAACTCCTTTGTTTTTAAAGGCAGTCCCACACATAGCGGGGATTATATCCAGAGCTATGGTGCTCTTTCTGATGGCGGCCGTTATCATGTCGTTAGGAACTGGCTCGCCCTCTAGGAAGAGAGACATTATGTCCTCGTCGAAATCGGCGAGGGCCTCTATCATAGAGTCCCTGTAGAGCTTGGCGTCGTCCAGCATCTCTGCCGGTATCTCCTGCACTGAGGGATCGCCTCCGATGTTGTCGGAGAAGACCATGGCTTTCATCTCTATCAGGTCAACTACGCCTTTGAAGCTGTCCTCAGACCCTATGGGGAGCTGAAGGGGGACCGCTCTGGCACCGAGCCGATCTTTGAGCTGATCGACTACGCTGAGGAAGTTGGCACCGACACGGTCCATCTTGTTGACGAAAGCTATACGGGGGACGTGGTACTTGTCCGCCTGACGCCATACGGTCTCCGACTGAGGCTCAACTCCACCGACAGCACAGAACACTGATACCGCTCCGTCGAGGACTCTCATAGAGCGTTCGACCTCTACGGTAAAATCCACGTGGCCGGGCGTATCAATAACGTTGATGTTATGGCCCTTCCATTGACAGGTGGTAGCAGCTGAAGTGATGGTAATGCCTCTCTCCCGCTCCTGCTCCATCCAGTCCATGGTGGCCGCGCCTTCGTGAACTTCACCGATCTTGTAGCTTTTACCGGTGTAGAACAGGATACGCTCGGTGGTTGTGGTCTTACCGGCATCGATATGAGCGGCAATACCTATATTTCTTATTTTATGTAGATCCATTCCAGCCATTATAATCACCTAGGACACATAACGTTGACTGACGAGCATGTCGGCCAGTGCTACCAACGGTAATGAGCGAAGGCCCTGTTGGCCTCAGCCATTTTGTGGGTGTCTTCTCTCTTCTTCATGGAGCTGCCTTCGCCTTTATAGGCGTCGATAAACTCTCTGGAGAGTCTGTCCGCCATGGGCATACCCTTCTTGCCTCTGGAGAAGTTTATGATCCATCGGATAGCTAGAGCCTGAGCCCTAGCAGGGGCAACCTCGACAGGAACCTGATAGGTGGCTCCACCGACCCTGCGGGAACGGACTTCCACAAGGGGTTTGACGTTCTCCATGGCCTTCTCGAAGACCTCTACAGCCTGCACGCCTAGCTTCTCGCCAGCCTTATCCAGAGCTTCGTAAACGATGCTCTCCGCGGTGCTCTTCTTTCCGTCCAGCATGACCTTGTTGATAAACTTGGTCAACACTGTGTTGCCGAATTTCGTATCCGGCTGTGTTTCGCGTTTTCTAACATGCCCTTTACGTGGCATGACCCTACCTCCTTAAAAAAACCTAGGACTTGGGGCGACGGGCGCCGTACTTGGAACGGCTCCTACGACGACCTTCGACTCCGCCGCAGTCAAGGGTTCCACGGACGATGTGATAACGCACACCGGGAAGGTCCTTGACTCGACCACCCCTGACCAGAACCACCGAGTGCTCCTGCAGGTTATGGCCTACACCGGGAATATACGAGGTTACCTCAATTCCGTTGGTCAGCCTTACACGGGCGACCTTACGGAGAGCCGAGTTCGGCTTTTTGGGGGTAACGGTGTATACCCTGGTACAGACCCCTCTTCGTGCCGGACAGTTCTGCAGAGCGGGAGAGTCGGACTTCTGGGTCTTCTCTACCCTGCCCTTACGAACTAACTGATTAATTGTTGGCACTATGTTCCCTCCTTCCAGAGATTCTCTATGCTGTTAACAGCGGTTCTTCCGCTGTAAAGCCGCTGTAGCTGCGCCTCTGGATATGGCGCAGGCCCTGCCCAGTTCTACCATCGTCCCCACCTGTTCAACGGGAATTCCCTGAGAACCAGCTAAGGACAGGATGTCGGAAAGTATCGAGTCGTCGGCATCCTCAGCGACGAAAATCTTTTCGACGTTGCCTTTCAGTAGCTCTCTACGAACCTGACTAAGACCTATAAACCTTTTTCCTTCAGCCAGTTCTTGAACAGCCATTTAAGACCTCCTGTGCACAGGCACCGAGCAATAATACCAATGACCTGGTGCTATGTCAAGAAATATCGCACCCAGGTCATTGGCATATCTAATTTAGCCCCGTTTTCTAGGCTTTTTTATCTTTAATCTCTAAGGTCCTGAAGGATTCAACCCCTGTTCCCGCTGGTATGAGGTGACCTATAATTACGTTTTCCTTCAAGCCGACCAATCCGTCGACCTGACATCTCACCGCAGCTCCAGCCAGTACCTGAGCGGTTTGCTGGAAGGATGCCGCACTCAGGAAGCTGTCGGTGGCGAGGGCCGCTTTGGTTATTCCGTGGATAAATTTACGGCACTCAGGTGCCTGTCTCAGTTTACGGACAAAGGTCACCCTGGAGATGATCGATCTGCTTTCGGTGTGACAGAAGACCGGCCTTAGGACCAGTTCCTCCAGGTTAGCGGAGACCAGGGAGTCGAGGACGGCTTTATTTATCTCCTGTCCTCCGTCGACTACAGTGACTCCATCGATCTCAATACTCTCGAGCAATATCTTGCCGTAACATTTATCCGCTATAACGTCTTTTATCACGGTCTGCCTGGATACTATCTCGTCATCCATGGAGATAGCCGCCAACTGGCCTTCGATTAAGCCTCTTACTATACTTCCATCGACTATAGGAGGCTGAGAAGGCAGGGCGTTGCCCTGATCGTCGATGGCCTGCCTGAGAGGTCTACCCCATATTTTGGCGAGCAACCTTTCCTGCATGGCATCGGCCAGGTTGACCCTCTCTATGCCTTTCCATATCTTTATGGCGGAAATGTCGCTCATCTTTATGAGCTGAGCGATCTCTTCGGTTACTATCTGATCCTTTGCCGCAAGAACCTGGCCTTCCGATACGACGTCTTCCGCAAGGTAGGCCACATCGATAAGCTTATCGACCTCTTCTGCGTCTCTTACCCTTATGGGTCTCGGCTCCTCGGAGGTTACGACCGAAAGCTGTCCCAGGGTAAGAGGCTGTCCAGCCTCTACGATCCGCCCATCCCTAGCTTCAAAGGGCTCTATCAGTTCAAACCCCTTCATTTCCTTTCGGAATGAGGCTTCTCCGACGATAACCCTCAAAGGTCCAGCCTCGTCGGTCATGTCTATTTCCGTCAAAGAGGCTCCAGGGACTAAAATAGATCTTATCAGCTCTTCGTCGAGAGGGTCGCCTTTTCTCTTGCCCAGATCGTTCTTGCCAGCACCGACCAATCCGTTGAAGGCCTTTCCAGAGAATATCTTTATGGCCTCGTGGATGTTGTTCTCGTTCTCCTGCTCGATCACCGAGGCTTCCGCTTCGACGTCACCGGCCCAGACCAGGTCTCCGGCGACAAAGGCGGTGTCCCCTTCGTCTATTACCTTGACCCTGTTGACCGGAGCCACCTTACGGAGTATTACCTCTATGTGTTTGTTGTTGATGGAGACACCCTGGGAACGGTAGACCTCCTGGATGCTGTCGACGAGGTATTTCTGGACAGAGTCCTGTCCAACCACCTCTAGAAGCTGCTGAGGATCGATGTATCCCTCGGTTAGCTTCTGGGTCTTTGTGACGTTTTGCCCCTCTTCGACCAGGAGGTTCTGGTTGGAGGGGATGTTATAGGCTATTTTAGAGTCATGCTCCTGATCGTCAGGAATTATAATGACCTTTCTCTTGCCCTCCATTTCCCTTATCTCTGAGACTTTGCCGTCCACTCCCGCCAATACAGCCACTTTTTTAGGCCTTCTGGCCTCGAAGAGCTGTTCGATTCGAGGAAGACCCTGGGTGATGTCCTCTCCGGAGATTCGGACCCCTCCGGTGTGGAAGGTCCTCATGGTGAGCTGGGTGCCGGGCTCTCCAATAGACTGAGCAGCGACGACTCCGACCGCTTCTCCTATATCCACGGTCCGCCTCGTAGCAAGGTCGGTTCCGTAACATTTCTGACAGATTCCGTGTCTGGTTACACAGCTCATAGGGCTTCTTACCCAGACCTCTTTCAGGCCATAACGGTCGATCTCCTCCGCCAGAGTTGGGGTTATGAGATCCCCTTTAGGTACTATTACCTTTCCGTCGGATGGGGAGATCACGTCCCTAAGGGCGGTTCTACCGGAGAGCCTTTCGCTTATCGGTATGACGATTTTTCCGTCGCTCTCCAGAGGCTCTATTTTTACCCCCTGCTCCGTTCCGCAATCCACCTCGGTTATAATGACGTCCTGAGCTACGTCCACGAGACGACGGGTTAGATATCCCGACTTAGCGGTACGAAGGGCGGTGTCCGCCAGTCCTTTTCTCGCTCCGTGGGTGGATATAAAGTACTCCAACATGTTCATTCCCTCACGGAAGTTACTGGTTATAGGGTAGTCGATGATTCGACCGGTAGGATCGGCCATCAGGCCTCTTATGCCAGCCATCTGGGCGAGCTGTCCTTTACTTCCTCTAGCACCGGAGTCGACCATCATCCTGACGGGATTATCGTGGTGCATATGGCCGAGAATAGCGTCACCGACGTCGGCGGCAGCTTTAGACCATAGGATCTCTTTTTGAAGAAGATATTCATCTTCATTTAAGATACCCATTTCGTACTGATCTCTGATTTCGTCGTCCTCGACTAAGGAGTCTTTTACGACCTTAGCTTTTTCCTCAGGAACGATAACGTCGGTGATGCAGAAACTGAGGCCGCTTAAGGTAGCCCAACGATATCCCAGATCTTTTATGGAGTCCAGAAGCTCTACCATCTCCTGCCGAGTAACCATGTCGTATCCGATATCCAGCAGTTTAGAGACGTCTTTTTTGCCTAGCTGTCCGTCCAGGAACCTGATGTTCCTGGGAAGATGGCTGTTGAAGAGAACCCTGCCAGGAGAGGTCTCTATCCATCTTTTGCCTTCGTCGACGAAGGAGATTCCCCACTGAGGTTCCTGATCGGACCAGTCTTTCCAATCTTTGTTCCAGCGAAGCCTTATTTTTGCGTTGACGTGAACGACTCCATGGTCCAGTGCGCTGAGGACGTCATCAAAGTTCTTGAAGTAGAGCCCTTCTCCGGTCATTCCTTCCCTTTTGTTGGTCAGATAGTATATACCTAAAACCATGTCCTGAGCTGGAGCGACTATAGGCTTTCCGCTGGCGGGAGAAAGTATGTTGTTCGCCGCCAACATGAGCATTCTGGCCTCCGCCTGAGCCTCAACGGAAAGAGGGACGTGAACGGCCATCTGGTCTCCGTCGAAGTCGGCGTTAAAGGCGGTGCAGACCAGAGGATGCAGTCTTATTGCCTTTCCTTCCATGAGGACCGGCTCAAAGGCCTGGATACCGAGGCGGTGAAGGGTAGGAGCACGGTTTAGCATCACTGGATGATCTTTTATTATCTCCTCCAGCATGCCCCAAATTTCCTCTTTGCCCCTTTCTATCATCCTTTTTCCGCTTTTTACGTTAGGAGCTATTCCCTGCTCTACAAGCTGATGTATGACAAAGGGCTTGAAGAGCTCCAGGGCCATCTGTTTAGGTAGACCACACTGATAGATTTTCAGGCTTGGACCTATGGTTATAACCGATCTCCCCGAGTAGTCGACCCGTTTCCCCAGAAGGTTCTGACGGAAACGACCTTTTTTGCCCCTCAGAAGGTCGGAGAGGCTCTTAAGAGGTCTGTTGCCCGCTCCTAAGACCGCTTTCCCCATTCTGCCGTTGTCTATGAGAGCGTCGACGGATTCCTGGAGCATTCGCTTTTCGTTTCGGACTATTATCTCCGGCGCCCTGAGTTCCTGTAGCTTTCTAAGGCGGTTGTTTCTGTTTATGACCCTTCGGTAGAGGTCGTTGAGGTCGGAGGTGGCAAACCTTCCTCCGTCAAGCTGGACCATAGGACGGAGATCCGGCGGTATGACCGGTAGAACCTCAAGGACCATCGACTGAGCCTGGCAGAAGCCTTTACGGAAGTCCTCGACGACCTGGAGCCTTTTGACGACCTTACGCCGCTTCTGACCGCTGGTCTCGGAGAGCTCTTCCCTGAGGGCCTGAGCCAGGTGGTTCATGTCCATAGAGTCGAGCATATCTCGAACTCCCTCCGCACCGATTCCGGCTCGGAATTTTTTATCGTAGTTAGAGCAAAGATGCTGTTCCCGGTCTATGACGACGTCTCCGTCCTCAAAGGGAGATTCTCCTCCCGATATGACCAGGAAACAGGGATCCTCCACGACTACGGTCTCAAGCTGGGCGACGAATTTATCCTGGTATCTCTGATGGAAGAGGTTATACTCGCTGGTGGAGACCACATCGCCTTTAGCAAAGGGCAACTTTGCCACCGAGGTAACAACAAAACCATCCTGGTTTCCCGCCATGGCCCTGCGGACGGACAGAGAGCTACCGCTATCTCTGAGTCTCTCGCATTCCCCTCCCGATATGACCTGACCTATCTGAAGCTCCAGACCTTCATCGCAGGATTCCACGATAAACGCAGGCTCAACGGAGAAGGATTCATCTCCGTAATCACCTTTGAATCTAGCGACCTGAGAGGAGGATATAACGTCTCCCGATGTCACAGGGACATCGTCTACAGACACGATTCGGTAGGCTTCCTCAGCTTTGAATTTAGAGTCGTAATGGGCGTGAACTCTGACCTCGCTCTCGGAGATAATAGATCCTCTTTTCGCGAGATCCGGCCTTTTTCCCTCTATGACGAC
Organism: Dethiosulfovibrio salsuginis; assembly: GCF_900177735.1. NCBI lineage: Bacteria > Thermotogati > Synergistota > Synergistia > Synergistales > Dethiosulfovibrionaceae > Dethiosulfovibrio > Dethiosulfovibrio salsuginis. Next base: position 9,072 of record NZ_FXBB01000010.1, read on the forward strand.
CTTAAAAGCGGCCTCTCTCTTTCTTACAGGAGCAAAGTAAACGACCTTTTCGAGCATCTTGGTGGCCGTACCCAGCAGGAGGCTAAGCCTGCTGGGTATTCCTCTGAGATACCATATGTGGACCACCGGTGCGGCCAGCTCGATATGTCCCATGTGCTCTCTGCGAACCCGGTTGTCGGTAACCTCTACACCGCAACGGTCGCAGACGACTCCCTTGAACTTAGGGCCACTTTTTTTGTATTTTCCACAGGAACACTCAAAGCTTTTGGTTGGTCCAAATATCCGCTCACAAAAAAGACCGTCTTTTTCCGGCTTTAAGGTCCTGTAGTTTATGGTCTCCGGTTTTTTGACCTCCCCTTTTGAAAGGCCACGGATCTCTTCAGGACCGGCAAGACGCACTCTGACTCCGACGATTTCACGACGAGTCATCGTTAGCTGTCAGCTCCTTTCGCTTCTTCGTCATCGTCCTCGAAACGCAGATCCGATATGCTGTATATATCGGATATATCGGGCTCCGATTCGAATATGGAGTCGTCCAGATTTTTCTCCGATGAATCGGAGGTCTGGCAGTCTTCGACAGGACAAGGGGGTTCAAACTCTATGGCCGCGGAGGCGTTCTGTCCCTGTTCATCCTCCTCTTCATCAGGTAGCAGAGGACCTATCGTTCCGTCGTTGTATTCTATATCTACACCAAGGCCAAGGCCTTCAAGCTCTTTGACCAAAACCTTAAAGCTCTCCGGGACGCCGGGCTTGGTGAGGTTTTGCCCTTTCACTATCTTTTCGTAGGTCTTAAGTCTTCCCCTTATGTCGTCCGATTTTACGGTCAACATCTCCTGTAGGACGTGGGCAGCGCCGTATCCCTGAAGAGCCCAGACCTCCATCTCCCCAAACCTCTGGCCTCCAAACTGAGCTTTACCGCCTAAAGGCTGTTGGGTTATAAGGCTGTAGGGCCCTATAGATCTGGCGTGGAGCTTGTCGTCGACCAGGTGGTTCAGCTTAAGCATGTACATATAGCCTATGGTGCTCTTGTGCTCCATAGGCTCTCCGGTTCTGCCGTCGATAAGCTGCATGGTTCCACCGGAGGTCAAGGAGCTGTAGTCGGGGTTTTCCTCGCTGAGCTGCTGGAGGAGGTCGTAGACGTCCTGCTCCTGGGCCCCTTCAAACACGGGGGTAGCTATATGCCAATCGTTGGCTACCGCCACCGTCGCAAGTATGGTCTCAAGGACCTGACCGATGTTCATTCGGCTAGGGACGCCAAGGGGGTTAAGGCAGACGTCCACAGGGGTTCCGTCGGGCAGATAGGGCATGTCCTCGACAGGAAGTATTCGAGAGACAACTCCCTTGTTACCGTGACGACCGGACATTTTGTCCCCTACGGTTATCTTCCGCAGCTGAGCGACGTATACCTTTACCACTTCGTTAACCCCAGGACTCATAGAGTCGCTGTGTTCCTCTTTATTGAGCTTTTTGACGGCTACGACTTTACCTCTGGTGCCATGAGGAACGTGAAGGGAGGTGTCTCTTACCTCTCTGGCTTTCTCTCCGAAAATAGCCCGAAGCAACTTTTCCTCAGGAGACTGGTCCGACTCCCCTTTAGGGGTAACCTTACCTACCAGGATATCCCCGGCGTTGACCTCCGCACCGACCCGCACGACACCGTGCTCGTCCAGATCCTTCAGAGCTTCTTCCCCTACGTTCGGGATGTCTCTGGTGATCTCTTCCGGTCCGAGCTTGGTGTCTCTGGCGTCCATTTCGTACTCCTCTATGTGGATGGAGGTGAAAAAGTCCTCTTTCACCATCCTCTCGCTGAGAAGTATAGCGTCTTCGTAGTTATACCCTTCCCAGGGCACAAAGGCGATGAGAACGTTTCTACCTAGGGCGAGCTCTCCTTGGTCTACGGACTGGCCGTCACCGATAATCTCACCTTTGGTGACCCTCTCTCCTTTGGTGACCAGAGGTCTTTGATGGATTATGGTCCCCTGGTTGGATCTTTTGAATTTCTGAAAGGTCATGGAACGATAAGCTCCAGAGTCGCAGCGGATCTCGACTCTGTCGGAATCGACGTAGGAGATAACACCGTCCTCAGGGGCGACAACACAGGAGCCTGAGTCTTTCGCTATTCTATACTCCATGCCCGTACCGACTCTAGGGGCCTCGGGCAAAAGCAGAGGCACCGCCTGTCTCTGCATATTAGATCCCATGAGAGCTCGGTTTGCGTCGTCGTGCTCAAGGAAGGGGATCAAGGCGGTGGAAGCCGAGACTATCTGCTTCGGCGATATGTCCAGATAATCGATCCTCTCCGGTGGGACTTCGACTATTTTCCCTCTATATCTAGCGTAACAAAGGGCCTCGGAAAGACGACCGGTCGATTCATCAAAGGGGGTGTTAGCCCTTCCGACGTAGGCCTCGTCCTCTTCGTCTGCGGCGAGATATATAACGTCCTCCGGATTAAGGGACACGAAGCCATCTTTTACCGGCCTTCTAGGGGAAACCAGGAAGCCATATTCGTTTACCTTTGCATAGGTCGAGAGAGACGTAACAAGACCGATGTTAGGTCCTTCAGGGGTCTCTATAGGACAGATACGGCTATAGTGGGTGTAGTGGACGTCTCTGGCCTCAAAACCCGCTCTCTCTCTGCTGAGACCGCCAGGACCCAACGCCGAGAGACGACGACGGTGGGTGAGCTCCGAGAGAGGGTTGTTCTGATCCATGTACTGGGAAAGCTGGCCGGACCCGAAAAACTCCCTCAAGGCCGCGGAGATCGGCCTCACGTTGATGAGGTCTCGTCCCATGGCCTTGGTGAGGTCCGGCATGGTGGTCATCCTTTCCTTGGCGATCCTCTCCATACGAAGAAGGCCTATACGGATCTGATTCTGAAGCAACTCTCCTACCGATCTTACCCGTCTATTTCCGAGGTGGTCGATATCGTCGGGGAATTCCTCCGGGATGTCCGGGAACGAGAGGATATCCCTCTGTTCCTCTGTGTCCCTGAGGACTATAAGCCCTTTAACTATACGGACCATATCCTCCACAGTCAGCAACCGCCCGCTCATCGGAGCATCCAGTTTCAGCCGACGGTTGAGCTTGTAGCGACCGACCCTTCCAAGGGTGTATCTCCTGGAATCGAAGAAAAGGGTGTCAAAATATTCCTTGGCGTTCTCTATCCTGGCGGGCTCGTTGGGCCTCAGCCTCCGGAATATCTCCAGCATAGCCTCGTCGGTGTTGTCGGTAACGTCTTTCTCCAAGGTTGCGGCCAGAACGGGATTAACATTCCAAACCTTCACCCTTGAGCGATTCATCTCCCAAAGAGCCTCAAGCTGTTCTTTGCCTATGCGGCTCTCTTTTCTGATAACTATATTGCCGCCGTCGTTGACGATATTCTCAGCGAGAAGACGGCCTAGGAGCTCCTCCTCGGAGAGATCGACCTCCTCTATTTCCCCACCGAAGGAACGGAGGAGTTCTTCGTTTGAGGAGATCCCAAAGGCCTTGAGCAGCAAGGTTCCGGGAAGTTTTTTCTTGCTGTCGATGTTTATGTAAAGGGTATCGCCGCTTCCCATGGCGAATTCCAGCCAGGCACCTCTATCGGGAATTATCTTGGCTGTGTAGACCTCCGCCGCAGGGGCGGAATAGTCTACCTTGAAGTACACCCCCGCCGACCTGGCCAGCTGGTTGACCACGACTCTCTCGGTCCCGTTTATGATGAAGGTACCCCGCTCGGTCATCATAGGAAAATCTCCCAGGAAAATCTCTTCCTCTTTGATCTCCATGGTCTTTCTGTTGATTAACCGGATAGTGGCCCTTACGGGACGATGCCAGGTACAATCCTTTTGCTGTGCGTCCTCCTGGGTTGTCGTAGGCCTATCCAGGTAGTATCGGACAAACTCAAGTGCAAAGGAGCCGTCGTAACTCTCGATAGGGAAGATCTCGTCAAGAAGTTCCTGTAGACCGATGCTTTCCCTTTCCTCTGGATCACGGCCCTCCTGAAAAAAGCTGACGTAGGAGTCTCGCTGGACCTCGACCATGTCAGGGATCTCAACTAGATCTCTGGCACGACCAAAGGTAAGACGGCTGCGCTTTTTGCCCACTGGTACGAATTCGGCCATAAGGCTGACGACCTCCCTATGTTTCATAAAGTAAACTATAACAAGCTGAAGAGCAATAAAATAACAAAAAGGCCGCATTATGTCAACGACACAATACGACCCGTATGCTTATCGCGATTTTGTCGCGCATTAACACCACTAAGTAGATGGTGCCCGGGAGGAGACTCGAACTCCTACAGGCGTATGCCCACTAGAACCTGAATCTAGCGCGTCTACCAATTCCGCCACCCGGGCCTATATCCGAAACGAAGAGTATTTTACCAGTAGAAGAGGTTTTTGACAAGCCCTATGGAGATAAAACTATTTTTAGCTTAGCCCAGAGGCCCTGATCAGCCTGTCCCTTATGGCCAGCCCAACCCCTGAGTCTCCGGGCCACTGAGCTATTATAACGTCCAGAGGAAGCCTCTCCAGTTCCCTCATAGCGGCGAAGAGCCCTCTCCCGTAGGCATCTAAGTCGTCAAATAAAATAGACCTATCCGATTCCAGCGAAGGATGGTCCATCCCCACGAAGGCCCATTTTTCCCCTTCCTCTACGGGAAATGGATCCGAGGGGAACTGTATTCTCATCGGCAGAGAGGGAGCGTAGTGTCGATACCTGGTTCCTGGAGATCTTTTCAGCTCCAGCTCACCTTTAGGCATGGCGATAGGTCCCAGAAGTTCGACCAAAGCCTCAAGGGGAAATCCTCCGGGCCTGAGAAGCACTGGAGTATCTCCGGTGACGTCTAAGACGGTGGATTCGAGCCCTAGGTCCGTAGGGCCGCCGTCCAGTATCATATGGACTCTTTCTTTTAGATCGGCAGCCACGGTTTGAGCGTCGGTAGGGCTGGGCCTTCCGCTGGCGTTGGCGCTAGGCGCGGCCACAGGAAATCGGCAGGCCTGAAGGAGGGCTAGAGCCACCGGGTGAGAGGGCATCCGCACACCTACCGTTCCCAGCCCTGCGGTTACCTCTTCAGGGACATTTTCATTTACCGGGAGGACCAGAGTCAGAGGTCCAGGCCAGAAGAGGTCCATTATCTTTTTTGCCCTTTCGTCCACCGTCGCCACATTTACGACATCCTCAGGGGAACCAAAGTGGAGTATGAGCGGGTTGTCAGAAGGGCGTCCTTTTGCGGAATAGATCGAGGAGACCGCTTTTCCGTCCAGACCGTTTGCCCCTAGTCCGTAGACCGTTTCCGTCGGAAAGGCCACCAATCCGCCGGACTTAAGGATTTTTACCGCCGACGTTATGGCCTCTTTGTCGGGATTCCACCGATCCAGTTTGACTATCATAGAGGATTGCTCTCCCCAAAGAGGCGGTGAAATTCCGCTCTGAAGGCAGGGAAGACACCGTCCAGTATGGACTGTCTGGCCCGCTTCATAAGGCTTATTAAGAATCGAAGATTGTGCCAGCTACATAGCCTGGCGGACAGCATCTCGCCGGACCGATAAAGGTGCCTTACATAGGCTCTGGAGAATTCTCGACAGGCGTAACAGTCGCAGTCGGGATCGATAGGGCCCCAATCGTGGGTGAAACGGCTGTGCTTGATGTTGAACTTTCCCCGAGAGGTGAGAAGGGTTCCGTTTCTTCCGTTTCTCGTCGGAAGGACGCAGTCGAACATGTCAACCCCTCGGGCGACCCCTTCAACTAGGTTGGTGGGGTATCCCACGCCCATTAGGTATCTCGGTTTTCCCTTAGGCATGACGGGATTTAGGAGATCCAGTATTCGGTACATCTCCTGGTGGCTCTCTCCCACCGATAGACCTCCTATAGAGTAGCCCGGGAAATCCATGTCTATGAGCTTTTCGGCACACTTAACCCGAAGGTCGTCGTAAAGGGCTCCCTGGACTATTCCGAAAAGGGCCTGATCCTCTCTGCGGTGTATAGATTGACATCTGGCGGCCCATCTGAGGGTCCGATCGACGCTTTTCCCCGCTTCTTCTCTGGTGCAGGGGAGCTTTACACACTGATCGAAACACATGGCTATGTCGCTGCCGAGCTTTTCCTGGGTCTGGGTAGCCAGTTCAGGTGTCATGAAATGACGGCTACCGTCCAGGTGGGAGACGAACTCCACTCCATCCTCAAGTATTTTGTTTATGCCAGCAAGGGAGAAAACCTGAAAACCGCCGCTGTCGGTGAGTATAGGACCGTTCCAGTTCATAAACCTGTGAAGTCCTCCTGCCTCCTCCACCAGTTCCGCCCCTGGCCTCAGATATAGGTGATAGGTGTTGGACAGGAGTATCTGGGTCTCTATTTCAGCCATTTCCTTAGGAGACATGGCCTTTACGGTTGCAGCGGTTCCTACGGGCATGAAAACCGGGGTCTCTATTATTCCGTGAGGGGTCACAAGCTCTCCAGCCCTGGCCCCTGTCTCAGGACATTCGGCCAAAAGGCGAAACTCAAACATCCTGCTCACCCCATCTGTAAAGGTCTTTGCCGTTTTGCCACACCGACTGAGCCACCGAGGAGAGGGTTCTGCCGGTTATGTCCGACGCCGCTCGGTATATGAGGGGCATCATAGACGGCGTGTTGGTCTTGCCTCTGTAGGGCACCGGAGCAAGCCACGGAGAGTCGGTCTCGAGTATTATCCGGTCCATCGGCGAAGAGGACAGACATTCTCTCACCTCTTGGGCGCTTTTGAAGGTTATCATTCCGCCAAAACCGAGGTAAAGACCTAGGTCAAGGCACATCTTGGCTTCGCTCCAGGAGCCGGAAAAACAGTGGACGACCCCGCCAGCATCCCCTAGAGGGTTGTCGTTTATGAGGGAGAAAAAGTCGGCAAAGGCCTCCCTTACGTGGAAAACCACAGGAAGATTTTTAACCTTTGCCCAACCGATCTGGGCCGCCATAACCTCCCTCTGAACGGACCTGGGAGAGTGGTCGTAATGATAATCAAGGCCGATCTCCCCTACGGCGAATACCTCCTTCCGGTCAGCCATAGCCAGGAGGTCGGAGGGAATTCCATCTGGGTATCGACCCGCCTCATGGGGGTGGATTCCCACGGAAGCCCTTACTCCCTGAGGGGAGAAGCGAGAGGCCATATCCACGGCCTCCCAGCTGGACTCCTCGTCGCTTCCGACTACCAACATTCTCCCTACCCCAGCCTCTACCGCTTTGTCGACGTGTAGCTGAACGTCCTCCCGGAGCTCCGGGGAATTAAGGTGACAGTGTCCGTCTATGTAGGGCGTCATAGGATCCACACCGAGATCAGTGGACACGGCTCCCCAGGGGGATGTCCTCTACAGGGGCTAAAAGGGATAGACCTTCATGCCCCGACATAGACGCGGCGAGCAACATGCCGTCGCTCTGAACTCCGCACATTTTGACGGGCTTCAGGTTGACCACCACGACTATTTTGTGTCCCAGGAGCTCTTCCTGGGTGAAGTCCGCTTTTATGCTGGACACTATGGTTCTTCTTTCGTAGCCCAGGTCGACCTCCAGCTTGTAGAGCCTTTTGGCTCTGGGAACTTCCTCCACCTTGACTATCTGACCTACCCTGAGCTCTATCTTTGAGAAGTCCTCTATGCCTATCTGAGGTTCGTGCTCTCCAGGGTCGACCACTTTGCCTTTGGACAGATCTCGAGCCTTTTTCTCCTCCGCCCACAGCTCAATGTCTATTCTGGGGAAGAGGACTTCTTTGGTCCTGTGGACCTTCATAATCCCGGCGGTAGGCTCTCCCCACTTATAGTGTTCCCACTTTAGGTTGGCGGGGTCGCCACAGAAACCTATCTGGGACCACACTGCGTGGCCTGTATCAGGCATGAAGGGGGATATCATCATAGACGCTAGTTTAAGGGCTTCCACCAGTCCCCATAGAACTGCGTCCAATCTGTCCTTTTCCCCTTCGTTGCCTAGTTTCCATGGCATGGTTTCGTCGATGTATTTGTTGGCCCTGCTTATCACCGTCCAGGCCGCTTTAAGGGCTTCGTCGAAGGCGAAGTCGTCCATTTTCTCCAGATAGAGCTCGCAGGAGGTTCTAGCGACCTCCGAAAGCTCCAGGTCTATGGAGGCCAGGGAGGGAGGGGTAGGGACAACTCCCTCTCTGTACTTTATTATCATGGAAACCGTCCTGCTGAGCAGGTTGCCGAGGTCGTTGGCAAGGTCTGAGTTTATCCTCTGGACCATGGCGGATTCGGAGAAGTCTCCGTCGGTCCCGAAGGGGACCTGCCGGAGCAGAAAGTAGCGGAAAGCGTCGGCTCCGTAGAGGTTGACCATTTCGAAGGGATCCACAACGTTGCCTTTGGACTTGGACATTTTCTCTCCCTCCATGGTCCACCAGCCATGGGAGAACACCCTTACAGGAGGGTTGAGTCCTAGAGCCATAAGCATAGTGGGCCATATGACGCAGTGAAACCGAATTATGTCTTTCGCCATCAGGTGATGGACCTGAGGCCAGTATTTGTCCATCTGAGATTGGTCCGATTCGTAGCCACAGGCGGTCAGGTAGTTGATGAGAGCGTCAAACCAGACGTATATGACGTGTCTTTCGTCCCCTGGCACCGGGATGCCCCAGGAGATGGATGTCCTGGAAACCGACTGATCCCTCAGGCCGCTTTTTATAAAACTGATTATCTCGTTATACCTGCTTTTTGGCATTATGGCCTTCAGGTTGGACTCGTAATAGTCCAGGAGCTGGTCGGCGTATTTAGAGGTGCGAAAGAAGTAGCTCTCCTCCTCCATCTCCACCAGAGGACGACCGCAGTCGGGACAGGTGGAGCCCTGGCCTACGCTGCTTTCTGGAACGTAGGTCTCACAGGGTACGCAATATAGCCCTTTGTAGGTGTCTTTATAGATATCACCCTGTTCGACGAGTTTGGAGAATATAGACTGGACAACCTTTTCATGCCGCTTCTCGGTGGTTCTGATAAAGTCGGTGTTCGATATATTGAGGACAGGAAGGAGCTTTTTGAAGTTCTCCGCCATAACGTCGGTAAGCTCCTGAGCGGTCATTCCTTTGGCGGCGGCACTTTCGTATATTTTCTGACCGTGTTCGTCGGTTCCGGTCAGGAAATGCACCTCGTGGCCGGTCATCCTCTTGTATCTTGCCATTACGTCCGCACCGATGGTCGTGTAGGCGTGGCCTATATGAGGGACGTCGTTGACGTAGTATATAGGTGTAGTTATGTAGAAATTCTTTGTATCAGCCATTATTTTTTCCTCCTGCGGTATTTTTAATCTATTTTCTGTCTAAAAGCCATTTTTTAGATCTGTTTTTAGGTACTCCCATGGTGTCGCTAAGGACAGACACTATATCCCTGTGGGAGAGGCCAGCCTCCAGAAGTCTCTGAGCCTGCTCTTCCCAGTCCCTACCCTGGTCCGATCGGTTAGAGCCTTCTACGACTAAGACTATCTCTCCTTTTAAGCCCTCCTCCACCTTATGAAGTATCTCCGTAAAGGTCCCACGAAGAGCTTCTTGATGGATTTTGCTGATCTCCCTTACCAGAGCGGCTTTTCTGTCGCCAAAGACCTCCAGCATAGACTCTATATGTCGGGATATCTTATGGGGGGAGACGTAAAAAACGGTGGTCCAGGGACTGTCTTTCAGGTTACCTAGTACCTGTTCCCTTTCGCCTTTTTTATCGGGCAGAAATCCGAAGAAGGTGAAAGGCTGAGGGTCGAGACCGGACATGAGAATCGCCGGTATAACGGCGGTAGGTCCTGGAAGGACGTCGACTACGAATCCATCCTCGATGGCCCTTTTGATTACCTGATAGCCTGGGTCTGAGACGCCGGGAGTTCCGGCGTCGGAGACCAGAGCCACGTTTTTTCCCTGAGACAGGTAGGACATTATCTCGTCGGCTCTGGCTATCTCGTTGTGCTGGTGACAGGAAATCAGCTTACAGGATATGTCGTACTTTTTGAGAAGTATCCCCGTATGTCTGGTGTCCTCACAGGCTATAATATCCGCTCTGCGCAGTTCCTCAAGCCCCCTAATGGTTATGTCGGACAGGTTTCCCACTGGGGTCGGTATGACTATTAAGGGCATGGACATCCCTCCACGGTGTAGTATGAAAGCAGCTTCTCGGTGGAATTACCGCTACAATCCCCTATAAATAGAGGCGGCAATAACCTAAGTCCAGGGGCCGCTCCTTTTATGGACTTCATCAGGAAAACCGAGCCCTCTTTGTCGTCCCTGGGATAGACCGGAAGGACCGCTTTAGGCTCTAAGCCGTTTTTTCTCATAGACTCCATAAGGCCGACCATCCTCTCGGCGGTAAAGACGGTGTAGCCACGGCCTCCGTGCTTGAGCAGGTAGCCGAAGGATCGCCCTATATCGTCTAAAGAGCATAGAATTCCGTGGCGAGCCATAATCTCCCCTTCTCTTATCCCCTGGCGATGTCTTTCGGGATCCCCGTAGGGAGGGTTGGATACCACTACGTCAAAGCCCTGAGGGGGTAACGCCTGATCCACGAATCGCAGATCATGGTGCAGAAAGGATACCTTTTGGGATAGGCCATTGAGAGCGGCGTTTTCCGTAGCCATCTCTATAAGGTCGGCCTGAATATCCAGCCCTGTAACCTGAACGGAAGTACGCCCACCTAGGATAAGGGATACCGCTCCGTGAGCACAGCCTAGCTCGCAGACCTTTTCTCCATGCTTGACCTTGGTAAACCCCGCGAGGAGTATGGTGTCGACGTTGACCCTGAACCCCTTACGAGGTTGAATTAAGGTTAATCTCGTCCCTTTTAGCTCGTCGATCGTTCTCTCGGAGGTCATTTCCAGTCCTCCAGCTTTACGCCTACTACCTGGGATAATCCCGGCTCGGACATGGTGACTCCGTACATGACGTCCGCCCTTTCCATGGTCTGCCTACGGTGGGTCATGGCTATTATCTGCAAAGAGGAGGAGTAATCGGCCACTATATCCGCAAACCTACCTAGGTTAACCTCGTCGAGGGCAGCGTCGACCTCGTCCAGGACCGCAAGAGGAACCTGGGCCACCTCCATAGAGGCAAAGAGCAGCGAGAGGGCGGTCAGGGTCTGCTCTCCTCCGGAAAGCTGAGCGAGGTAAGCGGAGACTTTTCCAGGAGGCCTGGCTATAATCTCCACGCCTGAGTCCCATAGCCCTCCTTCGCCCTGTATCTTCAGGTGAGCCTCCCCTCCACCAAAGAGCCTCTGGAACAGGCCGTTAAACCTTAAGTCTATTTTATCCAGTGCATCGCCGAAAAGACTGCCTGCCTGACGATCGGTTTCCTCTATCAAAGCTCGAAGTTCGTCTATTCCCGACGATACGTCCTGGGTCTGTTCGCCGTAGTAGCCTATCCTTTCGGACAAAGAGGAATCCTCGGAGATAGCCCCTCTGTCGAAATCGCCTATCTGGGCAAGGGAGCTCTCAAGGTGTTTGAGCCTTCTCTCCTCCTCCTCCGAGGACCTTGGATAATCGAGAGAAGGTCCAGGATAGGGGTATTTGCTCTCCCAGGAGGCGATTATATCGTCTAGACGGGATTTTTCCCTCTCCAGCTTTTGTTCGATCCAGACGACGGTTTTCTCTCCTTCGTCGAGCCTGTCGCAGGCCAAGGCAAATCGACGAGAGCATATGTCCAGGGATTTTTCTATTTTGCTGTTTCCCTTTTCCGCCTCTGCCAGCTCGGATAGCTTGATTTTTTTTACCTCTTCGGCGATGGCGACCTGATCGTTTAGCTTTTTTAAAGCCTCACGCTGACTATCCCTTCGGTTTTTCAAGTTTAAAAGAGTGACGGTGCAGGAGGAAAGATCGTTTTTCGCCTTTTCCAGGTCTTTGGTAGCCCCTTCAAGACGTTCTATCGATACTTTAGCCCTCTCGTTCCAGATGACGAGATCCAGTCTAAGATTTGATAAAAGAGAATCTATCTCTCCGTCCTCGGGAATGGAGATAGAGAGAAGCCTCTCTTCCTCTTTCGCCAATGCCTCTTCGTGAGACTTTATCTCCTTTAAGAGAGATTCTTTTTTACCCTCTATGGCTTTGTTTTCCGCCAAAAAGAGCTTTTTGTCCCTCTCGATATCGGAGAGAGACCTCTCCCACTGGGCTTTTTGGGCCTGAATCCTTTGAAGATCCAGGGAGAGGGCCTGGACATCAGTCGCCTTAGAGGCCTCTTCCTGCTCCCATTTTTTCAGGGAGCTTTCCAGGGATAGAAGCTCTTTTTTCAGTTTTTTGAGGGATTCGTCGAGCTCCCTCTGCTGAGCTCTGGCCTGTATCACCCCGCCAGGTCTGCGGTTGCCTCCTCCACTGACGGTCCCACCGGGGGAAAAAACCTCTCCCTCAAGGGTAACGATAGGCATAGAATATCCTCCTGCGACCATAGAGGCTCCTACTCCGTAGCTCTCTACGATTAGGAGATCTCCTATCAGGTGTTCGAGGGCTGGCCTCCAGATATCCTGAACCGAGACTAGGTCTATAGCCCAACCGACGACCCCTTTATCCGGCAGGACGACCCCATCTTTCGGCCTTCTCGGCCTAGCTCTATCTAAAGTGAGGTAGGTTGCCCTTCCGGCTTTGGCCCTTTTTAGCTCCTCTATGCCGTCCTGAGCGTCGGATAAAGATTGGGCCAACAACCAGAACTGTCGGCCTCCTAGGGCAGCTTCGACTGCGATCGCCAGGTCGCCAGGACATTGGAACGCCTCGACCACAGGGGTAGGCCTAAAGGTAAGCTTGCCTAGGTCCGCAGCGGATAGCAGATGGACCACAGGCCTGGGGTATCCTTCCTCGGAGGAAGAGGCGTTAACCCTGTCTATCTCCGATTCTTTACGGTAGATATCCTTCCTCAGTGGCTGTAGTCTGGTACCTAGGTCTTTACACTTATCGTCGGCGTCTTTACGCTCTTTGATCGCTTGATTAAGTATCTTTTGAACTTTAGCCTCTTCAAGAGCAAGATTTCCTATCTCAGCCTCAGCGGCTTTCAACTCATTATCCATTTTCTCGATAAGAGGAAGCCTCTCCGATTCGGTGGATCCCAGAGCCTTTTCCGTGGCTCTAGCTCTTTCGAGATAAGACTTTATCTCCCCCTGGCGCTGGAGACAGTCGATCCTGTCCTGCTCCTTTGCCTCTTTTTCCTCAATCAAGGCCCGGTGGCGGATCTCCAGTGCCTCGATCTCTCCGGCTATTTTGCTTACCTGAGAGGAAATGTCTTTGTCCTCTAGGGAATATTTTTTTACCTTTACCTCAAGGTCCTCTACCGTGGAGGAGAGAGACCTGGCTGACTCTTCGGTGGTTCCAAGGCGCTCCTCCTCTAACCTCAAGGAAGTCTCTATCTCGAAAACCTGTCTTCTCAGGTCCTCCAGCTCTTTTTCCGCTTCCGCCAGTTCCTGCTTTGATACCGATTTACGGAGCTCTATCTCTTTAGCTCCGCTTTTTACCTTCGATAGGTTCTGCTCCCAGACGATCTTCCAGCTCAACCTGTTCTCAGAATCGCGGCGGGAGTAGGATGCCTTTCTCCTCAGTTCCTCCAGGTTTTCCTCCAAAGCTCTACGACGGAGGTGATACCATCGCCCTCTGGTCTCAGACAGGTCTTTTTCCAGTGCGACCGCTTTCCTGGCGATCTCCACCGCCGAAGCTATCTGGCGGCGGCGAGTCTCAAGCTCCGCCACGAGGGAGTAAAGACGGGCCAGTTCCTGCTCCGCAGAGCTGACTTTCGACAGGGCTTCGTCCCTTTTTTTTCGGTATATGTTTATACCGAATAGCTCCTCCAGCTGGTTGCGACGCTCCATAGGTCTCTGGCTGATGGCATCGGTGACATCTCCCTGGCCGATAAAGGCAAATCTATCTCCGTCCAGATGATACCGGTGTTTTGTCTCCTGGAGATCCTGAATTCTGCATTTTATCCCGTCGACGTAGGTAAGGGCACCGGCCTCCTCGGAGAATTTTCTTTTCACCGAGGTCTTTCCCTCCCCATCGGAAAACTCGAGGAGAACCTCCGCTGCTTTCGCCGGTTTTTGGAGAGCGGTCCCCTGAAACAGCAGGTCCGATTGCCTGGTTATCCTGAGCCTGGACCCGTTGCTGTCTCCCAGTCCCCACCTAAGGCCGTCCAAAATATTGCTTTTGCCGCTTCCGTTAGGGCCAACGATGGCGGTAAACCCCGGAGAAAGAGGTAGGTCGTGAGCACCTCCAAAGCTTTTAAAGTTTTTGAGTTTAATTCGTGCTATAAACAACGAATCCCTCCTTCTGGAGCTGACATATCCTTCTCTCCAGTGCCTCTAGGTCTCCCTGAAAATCCAGCCTGAATTTGTCCCATCCCATGCTATCGGAGCACCTTAGAGCTATCGTTCTCTCAAATAGCTCTTCCCACTGGGAGAGGTAGGTCTCCGAAAGATACTCCCCCATCCGAGAGTTAAGCTCCAGCATTAGGGACTCGGATCTACTTGAATTACATATCTTTCTCACAAATTTCTTTACGATAATCGCCACGGAGTCCTCTTTGAGTACCCTGGAGGGGGTACCACAGAACGGGCAGCTTCTGGTTAAGATAGACCGGATGTCCGCCCTGGCCCTCTTTCTGGTTATCTCCACCAAACCAAGATGAGTGACACCGAAAACCTTTGTCCTGCAACGGTCGTTGGCAAAAAGCTCCTCCATCCTCTGAACAAGAGCTTTTCGATCTTCCTGATAGTCCATGTCTATAAAATCGACGACAACTATCCCTCCGATCGCTCTGAGCCTCAGTTGCCAGGCTATCTCCTCCGCCGCCTCCAGGTTTGTCTGAAAAACGGTGTTTCTCAGATCGGAGTGACCGACAAATTTTCCGGTGTTTACGTCCACCACCGTCAGGGCCTCGGTCTGCTCAATCACAAGATAGGCCCCTGACTTTAGCCATACCTTCTGATCCAGAGCGGCCTCTATCTCCTTTTCCAGACCGTAGAGCTCGAAGACAGGGACATTTCCCCGGTGAACGGAGACGGGACAGTCGATCCCTCCGGAGTATCGCTCAAGCCATTCTTCCACCTTCGACCGTTCCTCTTCGTTATCGGTTACAATCTCAAAAACCCTCTCGCTGAACTCGTCCCTCAGAACCCTGCCGGTAAGGCCAAGGTCCCTGTATATAAGACAGGGAGAGGACTGTTTAGCCGAGTTTTTCTCTATATCCTTCCAGAGGTCGAGAAGTGCGGAAAAATCGGACTCCAGAACGTCCAGTTCCGCCCCTTCCGCCGCGGTCCTGACGATAACTCCCACCGATTCCCTTTTGGCTAGCTCTTTGGCTATGGACCTTAGCCTCAATCTCTCCTCGTCTCTCTCTATTCTCTTAGATACACCTACATCCTGGGACCCTGGGACCAACACAAGATACCTCCCAGGTAGAGATAATCTGGTGGTTACCCTAGCACCTTTGTTTTTTCTGGCGGTTTTGGTGACCTGAACTACTATATCCCCTCCAGGCTTTAGCTCGTGTCCTCGGGCATCGTTGAGATACAAAAAAGCGTTTCTCCCGTCACCTAAGTTTACAAAAGAGGCGTTCATCCCAGGCAAGACGCTTTCTACACGGGCTTTGTATATCTCTCCGCTCTTCTGCCGCTCCCACATTCTCTCGATGAAAAGCTCTCTGAGCCTTTCACCTTCAACTATGGCTACCCTCATTTCTTCGGGATCAAGGGTATTCGCCAGTATCCTTATATCTTTATCCTCTGAGGACAAAATTAAACACCTCTCTAAATACCACCAGAATAGGATGAGATCAAATGTTTTACCGATTTAGAGTCCCCATCCCAAAGGCCTACCGAAAGTCTGGCAATACGGATATCGGTCCATCCCTGTATGATATTCTCCCCTACAAGGGCTTTCACAATTTTTCCAGGACCGTTTTGGGAGGGGTCGCCGATAGTCAGTTTGACCTCGGTGGACGTAGGAAGCCAGCTATAAAGCAAGCCGTCCCAGGGATCTTTGTTCTCCAAAAGCTGGACTAAATCCCTGAAAACAGCCTCCTTCTGGGGCCTTACCAGATATTCCCCCGCATCGCATAGCTTGTTAAGCGCCTTTCCCTCGACCTCTTCCCAGGCCAGAACCGATAGCCCTTCAGGCAGGCAGGAGTTAAAACGGTCCAGGTCCTCTGGGTTCCAGTTTGAAAACCATATCTCCCCAGGCTCAGCGCAGGCGACTACCCCTACAGGAAGGGCTGGGCCAAGGGATATTTTAGGGTGGGGAGAAAAACCTTCCGTCTGGTCTATCGCCATACCCGCCCGTCTGGCCGATCTAGAGAGGATCTGAGGCAGGTCGACGTGGCGGATAAAGCAAAAGGGACCTCTTTTTGAGAAAAGCATCCTGACTCTAGCCATTTTGTTTACCTCCATGATACCAGTTACAGCCGTTGGACTGCCATCCACAGCAGGAGCAGGAGCCCTCTCGACAGTCGACGGTAAGGGCCTCTAACTTAGATTTCTCCCTTTCCCTCCACAAAAACTCCCTGGTAACCCCGCAGTCTATGTGATCCCAGGGAAAGCCCTCGTCCTTAGGTCTCTCCCTGTTGGCATACCAAGCTGGGTCCACAGAACAGTCGGAGAAGGCCTGTTGCCAGATGGATAGGTTAAAGGTCTCGGACCAACCGTCGAATCTAGCTCCGATTTTCCACGCTCTATCAATAACCTCGCCAAGCCTGCGATCCCCTCTTGCCATAACCCCTTCTATGAAAGACTGAGATGGCTCGTGATATTTAAGGGATATCTTTCTATTTTTAACCCTACTCTTCAGCCATCTTCCCTTATCCCTGAAACTCTCCATGCTGTCCTGAGGCTCCCATTGAAAAGGAGTATGAGGTTTAGGGACAAACCCGGCTACCGAGACGTTTATGTCCGCTCTCCTCTTCATAGATCTTCCTATGGCTACAGCTCTCTCCGCGATGTCTATAATCCCCTTTAGATCGTCGTAGGTCTCAGTAGGAAGGCCCATCATGAAATAAAGCTTCATTCTCTCCCAGCCGTGATCGAAGGCTGATCGAATAGACTCTTCTACGTTCTCCTCCGAAACCCCTTTGTTTATGACGTCCCTTATTCTCTGGGTCCCTCCCTCTGGAGCTAAGGTCAGACCGCTTTTTTTCATCACGTCGAGACCGGAGGCGAGAGAGAGGGAGAAGTTGTCCATTCTGAGACTAGGGAGGCTGAGTTTCATGTCCTTTTCCTCCATAAGAGGCTTTAAAGCCATGATAGTCTCCTCTATATGGGGATAGTCACAGCTAGCCAGAGATACCAAGCTGATCTCGTCCCATCCGGTGGAGTCCGCTAGACGGCTTACGGTCTCCACCACCTTTTGGGGAGACCTTTCCCTTATAGGCCTGTATATCATTCCCGCCTGACAGAACCTACATCCTCTGGAGCATCCTCTGAAAAGCTCGACGGCGATACGATCGTGAAGTATGCTCGAGGAAGGGACTATAGCCGAGTCGGGACAGATAGAGTCCATATCAGGGGCTATTACCCGACGAAAAGGGGCGGAAATACCGGAAAAAGACGCCCCCAGAGGGGAGAATTCCCAGTTCAGGACGGAAGGTGCGTAGACCCCCGGTATCTCGGAGGCCAATTTGAGCCGGTCCTGTCTGTTCATTCCTTTGGTCTCAGAAAGCATGAGCAGCAGATCGGGCAACATAGCCTCTCCGTCGCCTAAGCAGAATAGGTCTACGAAATCGGAGATAGGCTCCGGAGAGAGGGCCCCTGGACCTCCAGCTATAACCAGAGGGACGCTATCCCCTCTGTCCGCCGATTTTAAGGGGATGTCCCCGAGATCCAACATCGTCAGTATATTGGTAAAGGAGAGTTCGTACTGGAGCGTAAAACCGACAACGTCAAAATCGCTTAAAGATCGATCGCTTTCCAGAGACCCAAGCTGAACGCCTCTGTGTCTCATCTCTTTTTCCATGTCTATCCATGGGCAATAAGCTCTTTCCACGTCAATTTCGTCTATTTTTTTTATCATGTCGTATAAAAGCTGAAACCCAAGGTAGCTCATTCCGACCTCGTACACATCGGGGAAACATAGGCACATCCTCAGAGAAGGGCTTTCTTTAGGGGCGATCTTCCCCCATTCTCCTCCGGCGTAACGAGAGGGACGACTGACCGAAGCCATAGCGTCCCATCTCCGGTCGTTCCATTCTTTAAAAACCATAAAATTAGCTCCCATCATCCATCATCTATAGGGAACCTCTAAAAACTCACCGTTGAGTCCCCTCGGAGAGACCGTCCCGCCTACGCCCTGGCCCAATCGTATACTCGACCTGCCTGTTACGTACGAACCGCCTCAGAGGGCACGTCCTGTGGCCCCTCGGCTTGGGGCGACCTCCTGTCGCCCCATTCGTACTACAGCATACGGGATCTAGGCTCCGTCGGAACGATCTCTCCGAGGATCAGATTTTCTAGAGATCCTTTATGTATCGTATTGATTCCTCTCCATTTCGTCGGTCAACCCCACGCTGATAACCAGACCTATGGCGATAAAGACCGACACAAGGGCACTTCCGCCGTAGCTCAAAAAGGGAAGGGGAGCACCGGTAACAGGAAGAAGTCCTATGCTCATTCCGACCGACTCCACGGTTTGAAACCAGATCCATCCAGTCAAGGCACCTACTAGTACCTTACCTCTACGGTCTTTGCTTTTTATCGCTATGGAGATCATTCTCCACATGACGAAAGCGAACAGGGCAAGGACTAAAAGACATCCCAAGAACCCCCACTCCTCGGAAAAGACACTGAAGATAAAATCGGTGTGAGGCTCTGGGAGAAATTTTAACTTGCTCTGAGTACCGTTCATAAAACCCTTTCCCCAGAGAGAGCCGGATCCTACCGCTATTCGGGACTGTATGACGTTATAGCCCGCACCGAGTGGGTCGGACTCTGGGTTAATAAAAACCAGCAACCTCTGTTTTTGGTAGGATTTCAATCCGTGCCAAGCAAAGGGCAATATAGCTAGCCCAATTCCTATAAGCCCTAACAGATGTCTTTTTCTGGCTCCTCCCACTATCAAGGCGGAAAAGATCACGGTGAAATAGACCAAAGAGGTCCCTAAATCGGGCTGTATCAGTATCAGAAAGGCGGATAAACCGCCGAGGGCCCAGACCTTGGCGAAGTCGATTAGGTCGGTCATCTCTTTGTAGGCCATAAACTTAGCGAGAAACAAAGATAGCAGTATTTTACCTGGCTCAGAGGGCTGTATTCTGATTGGCCCGACAGAAAGCCATCTAAGAGCTCCCTTTGAGACCTCTCCTTGAACCATCATAAACAGGAGAAAAAGTATTAGAACCCCGTAGAGAATGTAGCTTGATTTAACGATAGACCTATATCCAATTTTTACTATCAAGAGGGAAATCAAAAGGGAAAGCCCGCCCCAGACCAGCTGGCGACGGGCGAGAGCCAAGCCGCTGACGTTAACTCCCGATGCGGCACTGTATATGGACATAATGCCTATAGAGGTCAAGGCCAAAACCGCTATGATGAGGGGTATATCGATGGCTCGGAGAAGTCCGACCGAAGAGCCTCTCTCCTCAGACATCATCTCCCCCTCTTTTAGTCCTTTTCATGCAGGTAACAGGTATATTAGCCACTAGAGCGACTTTTTTACCCTCCCTGTCGAAATCCATCTCTATGTTTTCCGTGTCTACGTCCATATAGGACGATATAACCGATATAAGGTCCTTCCTGAGTCGCTCCATGACCTCTGGGGATATGTCTGATCTATCGTGGATCAAAACCAGTTGAAGCCTTTCCTTAGCGACGGACTGGGATTTTTTCTTCCCAAATATTGTATCTAAAAAAGTCATCGATTTATCCCTACTTCCTTAAAAACAGCTTTCGGAAGCCGTCCAGAATGCCGCCTTTAGAGAGGTGCTCCATCTCCATAAAAGGTATTTCCTCGCCTACGATACGGCCAGCTATGTTTGCGAAAGCTTTAGCGGCAGGAGATTCATCCCCTAGAGTCAGAGGTTCTCCTCTGTTGGAGGAGGTTACCACCGATTCGTCCTCCGGCACTATACCGGCCAGATCAACCGCAAGGATATCGAGCACATCGCTTACCGATAGCATATCGCCCTTTTGAACCATCTGAGGCCTTATCCTGTTTACTATCAATTTTATTGGCATTTTTCCGAGAGACTCTAACATCCCTATAATGCGATCGGCGTCCCTTACGGCGGAGACGTCAGGGGTGGTCACTACCAGAGCTTCTCTAGCACCGGCGGCGGCGTTCTGGAAACCTCCCTCTATGCCTGCAGGACTGTCCAGCACCACAAAATCAAAGTCTTTTTTGAGCTCATCGCATAGAGATTTCATCTGATCCGGCAACACAGAGTCCTTGGTCCTAGTCTGGGCGGCGGGGAGCATGTAAAGACCTTCTACCCTTTTGTCTTTAACCATAGCCTGCCTTAAAGAGCAGGTTCCCTCCACCACGTCCACCAGGTTGTACAGTATACGATTCTCCAACCCCAGGATAACGTCCAAATTTCTGAGACCTATGTCGGCGTCTACCGCTACGACTTTATATCCCCTTTTAGCCAGGGCCATAGAGACGTTGGCGGTAGTAGTTGTCTTGCCAACCCCTCCCTTACCTGAAGTAACAACTATCACCCTTGCGTCCAAAAGCCACATCCCCTATCAAAAATATAATTATTTTCTTTCGGTTATCTGGAAAGAACCTCTCTCTACGGAGATTATCACCGGTCTGCCCCACCAACTATGATCGGAGAGATCTACGTCGTTGCTTACCTTATTGCCTATCCTGATCTGTCTGGCGTTAAAGTTATCGGCGGTTATAAAACGTCTGTCATCTCCGTCCGCCCCTGCGTGGACAACACCTGAAAGACGGCCAAAGACGCATACGTTTCCGGTTGCCGAGACTTCGGCTCCGTCGTGGACGTTTCCCATCACTAGCACATCTCCAGGATGGGATATTCTCTGCCCTGATCGAAGGGACCTGTCTATAACTAGAGCGTCATAATCTTGAGAGTCTATCTGAGCAGGAGGAAACTCTAACTTGAAGCCGCTATTGGAGATCAAATCCCTTGCAGCTGAGTTTTCGCACCTCCAGAAAGAAACCTTGAGGGATTCTCCCCAGATCAAACGCTGGAGGAGAAAGACCAGCTCCTGTTCATCGACAGGGCGAGTTCCGGTATCGACTATTATATCCATACCGGAGACCATAGCAGAGGCTTCTTTCAGAAGCAAGCGAGCGTCTTCGATGACCTTATCGATTGGGACATCGTCGGGGATTATCAGTCTCAAGCCGTTTCCACTTCCCTTAAGCAAAACGGCACCAGTCTGTTTATTTGTCAAAACTGCCACCTGCTACACGTTATTAGCAGGTTCACCTCCCTTCATTTAGGCTGACTCTGTGTTACAGAACCTCCGTCGTGTTTTACCAGATAGGCGAGAATTTCTCCGACTAAAGGAGCGGCGGCGGTACTGCCGTGAAGCCCAGCCTCGACGTAGGCTATGGCCACGTACTTAGGGTTTTCCGCCGGAGCGTAACCGGCAAAAGCGGCATGGTCATCCCCATGGGAGTTCTGTACCGTACTGGTCTTTCCCGCTATAGACACCCCAAAAATTGCGGCTCTCCTTCCGGTTCCACCGGAAGAGACGACGGCGTCCATACCTCTTTGTATTATGCCCAAAATCTCGGGATCCAGTCCGACGTCCACAGGCTCCTCCGAGATACCTTTTAAAAGATGAGGCCGTGATATTTTGCCCGATGCGACAACGCCAAACTGCCGTAGTATCTGAATTGGGGTCATAAGGAGAAATCCCTGTCCTATGGAATAGTTAACCGTATCCCCTTTATACCATCTCTCTCCAAATCTTTTTTCCTTCCATTCCCTTCCCGCCGCCGTTCCTGCCAATTCTCCAGGCAGGTCGATACCGGTCAACTCGCCTATGCCGAAAAGCTTTCCCCATTTTATCAGGTTATCTATGCCCACTTTCTGCCCCACTTCGTAGAAGTAGACATCGCAGGAGTCCCTTAGGGCCTCTATTACGTTTACATTACCGTGGCCCCAGCTTCTGTGGCAACGAAATACCTGATTGCCAAGCTCGTAACTGCCAGAACAAAAGTAGGTGGTCCTGGGATTAACGGCTCCTTCAGCAAGGGCGGCATAGGCTATGACGCTCTTGTAGACCGAACCAGGAGCGTAAAGACCGGCGATAGCCCTGTTGATCATCGGCTTGTCCTTGTCGTTAATGAGATCTCGCCATTCCTTACCGGCCACCCCCCAGGAGAGAGGGTTGACGTCAAATGTGGGGCTTGAAAAAAGGACCTTTATCTCACCGGTAGCTATCTCCATAGCTATTATTGAGCCTCTTTTTTCGCCCATAACCTCCGCCGCCAATCGCTGGGCCCCTAGATCTACGGTTAAAACTAAGTCCTCACCGGGAACCGGTTTTCTGCTGGATATGGATCGGACAAAACGACCTCTGGCGTCCACCTCTATCACCTGAAAACCGGGGTATCCCTGAAGGCGATCCTCGTAAAACCTCTCGACTCCACCTTTGCCGATAACGTCTCCACCTATATACCTGGACCTGGCTCCTCCTTCACCCATGGACTGCAACTCTCTGTCGGATATCTCTCCCACATATCCAAGGGCATGGCACAAAAGAGAGCCAACAGGGTAAATTCTCCTCCATACAGGAAGGTGGAATATCTGAGAGGGAAAGTCACCGTCGGAGGTCAGATCGGTCATCTGGGCTAGGGTAAGGTTTTTTAACAGGACCACAGAACGGTAGGGAGCGACGTACTGATCTTTCATCCTTTTCTCTAGATCTCCCTCGGTAAGAGGGATACCATGACGACCTAGAAGGGAGGCAAAGCCCTCTAATACGCCTTCCTTTTTCAGATCAAGGGGATAACCGACTATGTCAAAGGTTAGGACGTTACTCGCCAAAGACACCATGTTCGTGTCGTAGATTTCCCCTCTAACAGGAGGTATCCTCATGACCCTTAGCTTATTTGAAATAGCCAACTGAACGTATCTGTCCGATTGAAAGACCTGAAAATGAAACAAAGCGGCCAGGAGGAGCACAAGGGAACCGGCGGATATAAATCTCAAGAAGCGCAAACGGCTGTCGGTTATAGACCTATCGTCAAACATCTTGTTTCCTGTAGAACTGACTGTAATATATCCAGGAGATGACGATGGAGAGTGCTGCCGAAGCGAGAAACATCATCATCGCTGAACCGATAACCGCCCGTCCGCTGTAAAAAAGCGTCACACGGAGTATCGCCGAGATACATAAGGCGGAAGAGGATACTCCCAGGAAAAGGATGGGGATCCTTCCCTCTTTAGGGATAATCATCCATACTAGCCTGAAAACCATAAATAGCCCTCCATAAAGAGAAGCTGAAAAACCAGGTATTCCGGTCCAACGGAAATCCCAGAGCAGCCCCCCTAAAAAACATCCCCAAAGGTATCTATCGTAGTGTTTCTCGTCGGTAAGACCTTTTGAAAATATCGACAAAAAGAACAGATCTGGAGCTAAAGCCCAACCTGCGAAGGCAACCTGTAGCAGGTTTTGGAGATACCAAAAAGCTAAAAACACGAAAATCATGTTTACTCATCACTTTCTCGACGGAAAACCCTGACGCCGTATATTCGAGATAGGGAGCCTCCAGGTATAACCTTGTACTCGGTTATTCCGTGATCGCTCTCCCTGGTCACTCCACTGAGAGAACCGACGGGAATTCCCGCCGGTATGGACTCCCCGATAAGGGCTGTATCAAGGGTCATTCCCTCTTTTATCTGACTTCCGTCGGGAATATACCTCAGCCACAGAGATCCCGTACCATCTCCTGTAATAACCCCAACGTCTCTCGTCTCTCTTATAACCACAGGTATCATCTCTCCTGTAGAGCTTATAAGACTGACCCAAGAGCGAGAGGTCTCAACCGAGGCAACCCTCCCTATGAGAAAGCCATCCTGGAGCACCGGATCCCCAGGGGAGACCCCATCTATGCCGCCTTTATTTATCCTGAGTCTGTCCCACCAACTTAAAGGGAGACGAAGATCGACCATAGAGTCCTTCGTGGAGGATAGTACCGACTCCCTTACGTCTAGAGCTTCTTTCATATGCAGCGCCAGAAAGAGACCGTCGTTTTCCCGTTCCAGTTTCTCCAGGTGGGCTAAAACGTGGTCTCGTTCCTTTATCCAACCTTGAGCTCCTATGTAGGTCTCTCTAATAAAGATCCCTGGTCTTTCGATAAATTCCAGAATACCTCCTATTTGCCCCATGAGTTTTACGATAGTCTCGCTACCGGTACTTAGGGTAAGGAGCAATCCCAGGGCCACGGCGCATAACCCAGAGATGATCTGTGGCTGTCGGTTCTCCATCGGCATCTTCCTTCTCTTTGGGGCCTATCGGCTTCCTTTTTCCACCGACATGAGGACTTTCCTCATGGCACTGAGATCCTCCAATATTTTCCCAACGCCGTTGGCCACAGAATGGAGAGGATCGTCAGCCAGAATAACAGGGGCGTTCAGAGCCCTTGAAAATCTCGATGCCAGCCCTTTTATCTGACAGACACCGCCGGTTAGGACGATTCCCTGATCCACAATATCCTTTGAAAGCTCAGGAGGAGTCTGCTCTAAAGCGACTTTAACCATGTCCTCTACCCTTGAGATCAAAGGATCCAGGGCCTCCCTTATCTCTACGGAGGATACAGTGGTTACCTTAGGAAGTCCGTCCGCAAGGTCTCTACCTTTGACCTCTACGTCTATCTCATTATCCAGAGGTATGGCCGACCCGATGCTTATCTTTATGTTTTCCGCGGTAGTCTCCCCTATCAATATGGCGTGTTTCTGCCGGAGCATGGCGATAATGGCCTCGTCCATGTCGTCTCCGGCCGCTCTGAGGGAGTTATTTACCACAATTCCACCGAGAGAGAGCACCGCGACTTCACTGGTACCTCCTCCGATATCCAAGACCATGCTGCCCCTCGGATCCTGAATAGGAAGACCTGCGCCGAGGGCGGATGCGATAGGCTCGTCTACGACGTAGGCTTCTCTAGCACCAGCACCTAAGGTAGCGTCTATGACCGCCTTCTTTTCGACCTCAGTTACCTTTGCAGGAACGGAGATTACCACCCTTGGACGGGACTTTACCCCTCTTCCTCCGGTCAGCTGTAAAAAGTGTCTTATGATAGCCTCGGTCATATCGAAGTTAGCTATTACCCCGTCTTTCAACGGTTTTATCGTGGAAACCCCTGTAGGGGTTTTTCCCATCATGGCCTTGGCCTCATGGCCGAAAGCGATAACCTCTAGCTGGCCGCCCTTTTTTTTCTTCCTAACCGCGACAGCAGAGGGCTCGTCTATGACTATCCCCTTACCGCTCTGATATACCACCACGTTGGATGTACCTAGATCGATGCCCACATCGTTTCCAAGAAAACCAGAAAAAAAACCCACCTGTTTGTTCCTCCTCTTATGTACACCTTTACAGCGAAACAGCAGCTATACCCTGCCGTGACACTATATAGTGCCCTAGAAAATCCAATCCTAAAGCATCGGTCTTTTCCTTTACTATTTTCGTTAAAACCTTATCCTCGTAACTGCTATCTAAAGTACCGTTGGGATGGTTATGCACCAATACCAATCCCTTTGAATCTAACCTTACAGCTTTTTTTAGAAGATATCTGAGGTCCAAAGAGGCCCCATCAGGTCCTCCATAGGAAAGCTTTTCCCTGGCTATAATACCCTCTTTTTCGTCGAGGAAAAGGGCTATTATAAACTCTCTATCCTCTTCAGAAATAAATAACCTTATCTCATCCAAAGCAACGGAGATCTTGGTCCTGTCTCCCGATTCATTCAGGGCCAATAGGGATATTCGTCGACCAAGTTCGATTGCCGCAAGTATAGCGGTTGACTTCGCCACCCCTAAACCTTTCAAGGACATCAATTCCTGTACCGACGATTTGCTTAATCCCCTAAGTCCACCGAAGGAGCTAAGGATGTAGCTTGATAACCCAACGACATCTCGAGATCCATCTCCGGTCCTCAGCAGGACAGCCAGTAGCTCTCCATCGCTCAAAGCGGATGGTCCCTTCAAAAGAAGCCTTTCCCTTGGGAGCTGATCGCCGGTCATGACAAAAAGGGATTTTCTCTTTTTTCTACCTTTAGAGAGGTCTCTGGACCATGGCCAGGGAGGACTTTAAGATCATCGTCCATATCCATGAAAAGGTTTAAAGAACCGGCCATGAGATCTGGAACACTTCCAGGAAGGTCGGTCCTTCCTATACTTCTCGCGAAAAGGGTATCTCCGGTGATAAGAACCGAGCGACCTTCATCGGTCACCAAGAGACAACAGCTTCCCATAGTGTGTCCTGGTGTGTGAATTACCTTTAGATCCATGGTCCCTACGGAAAACGTTTCTCCATGGGCCAGGTATCCAGTGGCTAGTATCGGGGGACACTCGGTTCCTAAGTTAACTGAAAGGTTCTTCTCCCCATTAGAGAGCATCGGTTCGTCATCTTTGTTAACCATTAGTTCACACTGAAATTCCTCGAGAAGCTTCGCTGCTCCTGCGATATGATCGGCGTGTCCGTGGGTGAGTATAATAGCCTTCAGAGAGAGATTCTCCCTGTTGATCCAATTTATCACGTCTTCCGGATCCCCTCCTGGATCGACGAAAAAAGCGGCTCCGTCTTTATCCCAGAAAATATAACCGTTAGTCCAAAGGGGTCCTAAAGGAAATCTTCTGTAATCCATAATTAAACCTCCGGGGTTTCAATAATCAAAGTTACCGGACCATCGTTGTGTATCTCAAGGTCCATGTGGGCCTGAAAAACACCGGTTGCGACCGATAGGCCCTTGGCTTTTAGCTCATCCACAAAAAGTTCGTAAAGTTTTTTAGCCTCAACTGGCTCCGCTGCCTCAACGAAGGAAGGTCTCCTTCCCTTCCGACAGTCGGCGTATAAGGTGAACTGAGAGACCACCAGGACCTGACCATCGACTTCCTTCAAAGACAGGTTGAGTTTTCCATTTTGATCCTCAAACACCCTCAGAGAGGCTATTTTATCCGAAAGCCATCTAGCTTGATCCGGTCCGTCTCCATGGGTCACACCTAGGAGGACGCATAAGCCATTACCTATCCTTCCGACTTCCTCACCGTCTACAACCACAGCTGAGCTTAAAACTCGCTGAACAACAGCCTTCATGACCTTACCCCCTATTTACGTCAATCACATTTTTAACGGTATTTATTCTGGCTATCACTGTATAAAGATGCTCCAAGTTCCTGACGGTGACCTCAAGCTTCATCCTGGCCTGTCCTCCACCGATTTGATTTGCCTTTACCGAGGGCAAACTGGACTCAGCCTGAGAGACCGCCTGAGCGACGTCGGAAAAAAGACCAGGTCTATCCAGTGCATCGACTATAATTCTGGCTTCGTATCGTTTTTTTCCTGTATGTCCCCAGGATACCTGGATAAGCCTCTCTGAGGGTATTTTAGATATATTGGCACAGTTCTCCCTGTGGACGGTAATCCCTCTGACTCTGGTGGAGAAGCCGACTATGCTGTCTCCTGGAACCGGTTTACAGCAGTCGGAGAGTTTTACCAAAACCCCCTCCGCCCCTTCGACGAAAATATCAAGGTTATCTTTTCTTATCATTTTTTGAGGGGCTGGATCGGGTACAACGTTGGATGAATCGCCAGGAGAATCGGGCAAAACAGCGGATATTCGGGCAGCTATGGAGCCAGGAGAGTGGGCGTTTGATCCAATAGAGTAGAACACGTCCTCGCCGTTATTGTACCCCATATCTCTAGCTATTTTGTTTAAAGCAGCACCTATATCGTCCTGAGAGTGAGAATTACTCTGGTCTGGATATCTCTTCTTAAGCTCCCTGTCCAGAAGCTCTCTGCCCCTCTGGATAGCCTCCGATTTCGCTACCGAGTCGAGATGTTTGAAGTAGTTTCTTATCTTGAGCTTAGCCTTGCTGCTCTTGACGACTTTGAGCCAGTCTCTCGAGGGCTTGCCCTGAGGGGAGGTCAGAACCTTGACTATATCGCCGTTTTGAAGCTCGTAGTCCGCCGGAACGATACGGTTGTTGACCATAGCACCTACGTACTGGTTACCGACCTGAGTGTGTACAGCAAAGGCAAAATCGACAGGAGAGGCCCCTCTTGGAAGGGATTTAACGTCTCCCTGAGGTGTAAAAACGAAGACGTCGGAGGTAAGCACGTCGTCTTTAAGGCGCTCCATAAACTCCTCTGGCCTCGTCTCCTGGCCTCCCTCGATGGCCTGTCTGATCCACTCCAGTTTGGTGTCTAGATCGTCCATTTTATTGGAGCCCTCTTTATATCTCCAGTGAGCGGCGACACCGTATTCGGCCAACCAGTGCATCTCCCAGGTCCTTATCTGAACCTCCATAGGTTCTCCAGAGGGACCGACTACGGTGGTGTGAAGAGACTGGTACATGTTGTTCTTAGGATTAGCTATATAGTCGTCAAACTGACCCGGTATGGGCTTCCATACGGTGTGTACTATGCCTAAAACGGTGTAGCAGGTGGTCACATCGTCTACTGTCACCCTCATCGCCAGCAGATCGTATAGCTGGTCCACCGAAAGGCCCTTTCGATTCATCTTTTCTAAAATGCTATAAAAATGTTTAGCTCGTCCCTTTATGAAGGCGTCTATACCGTGATCTTTAAGTCTAACCTCCAACTCCTCTATAGCTTTTTTTATCGTGGCTTCCCTCTCAGGGAGCCTTTTTTGGACTTTTTTTCTTATCTCGTAGTACATATTAGGGTCGTAATACTTAAAAGCGAGGTCCTCGAGAGTCCTCTTTACCTGATATATACCAAGACGGTGGGCTAAAGGAGCGTATATTTCCAAAGTTTCCTTCGCTATTCTCTGTTGTTTGTCTTTCCTTAGGGCACCTAAAGTCCTCATGTTATGGGTTCTGTCCGCAAGCTTGATCAGCACGACTCGAATGTCTTTGGCCATGACCAAGAACATCTTTCGGAGATTTTCCGCCTGATAGTCCTCAAAGGATTTAAAGGGAAGTTTCCCAAGCTTAGTTACCCCATCCACCAGGACCCCTACCTCAGAGCCAAATCTCTCGACGAGCTCCTCTTTAGTGACCACAGTGTCCTCGATACAGTCGTGGAGAAGGGCCGCCTGCATCGTCTGAAGATCCATCTTCATGTCCGCCAGAAGGGACGCTACGTAAACACAGTGTATTATGTAAGGCTCCCCTGTCCCTCTTTTTTGGTCTCCATGGGCCACCGCGGCAAATATCAGGGCCTCCCCTAAATCCATAAGCTCCTCTCTGGATAGATACCGAGAGACCTTGGACCAGAGTTCCTGCCAGGCAAATTTAACGGTAACAGAGCGCTGGCTTTCAGGAATACGGCCCATAAAACTGTCTCTAAGGGAGAACATCTCCTTTTTGCTGGAGGTTTTCTTTACATCACCGGTCATATACCTCACCTCCGGTCTAAATATTTTTAAAACATCACTATTTTTTCCACTATGAACTGAAGGTCCTTTCGACCTCTCCAGGAGTTGATGCTAGGTCTATAGACCCAGCCACGGATCCTCTCCATCGATCTATGCTGACAGGCTCCGTTAAAGGCAATTAGTTTTTTTGATCCCGACTCTATTTTAGCGTGAACTCCTCCTTCTCCAAGAGGAATTAGCCTCTCCCCTCCCTCTCGAGAGGTGAAAAAACAGGGGAATGGGTTATCCTGTCCAAAGGGACCTATGCGGTTCAGATCTTTCCAGATCAGAAGGTCAAACATAGATGGATCATAGTCTACCACCGTTTCCGGCTTTTCCGCCACTTCAATCGATCTGAGCTTTATCTCCAAAGCTGAAGAAAGCTCTTCCCATCTGGAATTGCTGACAGAGAAACCAGCGGCATAGGGATGACCTCCCCAGGAATCAAGCAGAGGAGCCAATTCCGATAAAATCTCTACCGCATTTCCGCCATCAGGGACCCTTAAAGTTCCCTTTATCCCCTTCCCGGAGGGAGCAGCCAGGGCAAAACCGAGGGAGTACCTTGAGCAAAGCCTACTAGCGATTGCACTTAGCAAGCCAACCGGCCAATCTGGGTTATACATAACGTGTTCGACGTAATTTTCAAGTTTTTTAGCTATGTCTGCAGCTATATCGCTGGAGATCTTTTTTCTTCTGACGTTAAGGTCCTCTAGACGATCTATGGAGGAGAGATCTCCTGTCAGGATCACCGATAACGAGAGGTCCGCTACGTCCATTCGTCCAGCGGCGTTTAGACAGGGTACCAGCTTCATAGCCAACGAACTTTCGTCTATATCCTCTTTTACCAAGCCAAGACGGTCGACAAGCCTGGCTAAACCAGGCCTTTTGGAACTTTTAAGGACGGTAAGACCTTCCTGAACCAAAGCCCTGTTAAGATACCCCATACTTACACAGTCTCCAACGGTGGACATAGCGACTAGGTCCAATCTTTCCATCAGCCATCTGGAAGGCAGGATCCCTTCGCTGAACGCCCAACTCCACAGGACAGCGGTAGCACATAAGGTTTTTGCCTCCTCAGAGCCTCCTCTTTGAGGGTTAACGAAAGCCTCAATATCTATGGTGTTTCCTTCGACAGAGTGATGATCAAAGACCATTACGTTCATTCCGTTGTCGACGGCGTATTCGATGGATTCCACGTCTTTAGAGCCACAGTCGGTGACTATGAGGGTCTCTATACCACCTTTAAGGGCTTTTTTTATGACATTTAGGTGAACTCCATAGCCCTCTTTCTGTCGGTGGGGGAGATAGTAATGAACCGACTTGGCTCCAGACTCTCTGGCCATCTCCACCGCAAGGGCAGATGAACATACTCCGTCGACGTCATAATCACCGTAAACCATAACTCTAGCCCCAGGAACGGCTTTACCCCATTCAAGGGCGGTCTCCACAGATCCTGGACCGATATCCAGACCGTTTAAACAGTCCTTAAGGTCCAGGCTTAAGCGTTTAGACATGCTTTCCATATCGGAAAAACCTTTTGATCTCAGTACCGCAGCGACCAGTTCGGAACAACCTAGACTGTGAGCGAGGTCAGAAGACTCTCGATCTAGGGAAAATATATCTATTAGCTCCGTTGAACAAACAGGAAGCATCGACTCCCCCTCCTTATAAACTTTGAAATTACACAGTGGATAGAACAAAAAAGGGAGAGAGCATAGGCCCCCTCCCCGTTCAATCCCTTTTTTATCCCTTTAACGGGGATTTTTTAAACCACTCGTCGAGTATCGAGCTGGCCACGTAGATAGAGCTGTAAGTACCTACCAAAATACCCACCATAAGGGCAAAAGAGAAGTTGGACAGCACAGGTCCTCCCCAGATGTAGAAGGCTAAAACCGGGAGAAAGGTGGTTAAGGAGGTGTTTATCGTCCTTGAGAGGGTCTGGTTTATGGAGACGTTCATGGTGTCATCGACACCCCAGCTTCTGAGATGCTTCCAATTTTCCCTGACCCTATCCAGAACCACAATAGTATCGTTGAGAGAGTAGCCAACGATGGTGAGAATAGCCGCGATAAAGGTAACCGAGATCTCTCTGCCGGTGAGACTGAAGACACCAAGGGTTATTATGGTGTCGTGCAGAAGGGCCACGACGCTAGCGGCGGCAAATCTAAACTGAAAACGGACGGTTATGTAGGCCAGAATACCGAGCAAGGCGAGACCAAGGGCTATAAAGGCCTCTTGCCTAAGCTGCTGTCCCACCACAGGACCTACTTTTTCAAACCTTAGGACCTGAAGGGTTTCGTATTTGGAGCGAAGGGCCTCTACAGCACGCTGTCTTACGTCCTCTTCCTCCGCTTTAAGGCGTATAATAACGCCCCTGTCGCTATAGGCCTGTATTACCGCACTTTCCTGACCGGTTTGGGCCAAAACGTCTCTGACATCTCCGACCTCAACAGGTGCCTGAAACTCTATCTGCACCAGATTTCCACCGGTAAAATCTATCCCTAGGTTTAATCCCTTTGTCAGAAGGGAACCTAGGCTTATCAGTATGAGAATCGCGCTTACCGCCATAGCTTGGCGACGGTAGCCCATGAAATTAAAACGATACTTAGCTAATTTTTCCATAGTTTTTATGCCTCCCCTATTGATTTCTACGGGACAGAGAAGGAATGCCGTTGCGTCCCACCATTACCTGAAGCAGGACCCTTGTCACCAAAAGAGCGCTAAAGACGCTGGCCACTATGCCGAAAGTAAGGGTCAGGGCAAAACCTCTGATCGGTCCACTCCCGAAATAATAGAGAACCGAGGCAGCGATAAGGGTCGTGACGTTGGCATCCAGGATTGTCTTGAAGGCCTTTTTGAACCCCGCTTCCAGGGAAGCTAAGGGGGTCTTACCATCCCTGTATTCCTCTTTTATTCTCTCGTAGATCAGTATATTACCGTCCACCGCCATACCTATGGTCAGTATAATACCGGCGATGCCGGGGAGGGTCAGAGTGGCTTTAAAGCTTATAAGCAGCGCAAATAGTATCAGCATGGTGACGACCAAAGCCACGTCCGCAGCTACACCGAGAACCCTGTAGTAGAGGAGCATAAACAGGACGACCAAAACGCAGCCGATGATTCCGGCTTTTAACCCTGCCTGAATTGAGTCAGCTCCAAGGGTAGGTCCAACGGAGCGATTTTCAAGGATATCCACCGGAACAGGGAGAGCACCGGCCCTGAGCATTATAGCGAGGTTTCTGGCCTCTTCAGGGGTAAATCGACCGGAGATCTGAGCAGCCCCACCGCTTATACGCTCTTGAACGACAGGGGCGGATACGACCGATCCGTCTAGGACGATGGCAATTTGGTTGCCTACGTTTTCCGAGGTCGCCTCATCGAACAACTTAGCGCCCTGGTCGTTAAACTCCAGGCTGACTACAGGTCGACCAAGGTTATCGTAGGTGGTCTTTGCGTCTTTGAGATCTTTGCCTGTCACATAGGGAGAACCGAGAAGATAAATGCGGCCTGACTCGTCGACGGCAACCTTAGTGGAGCTATCGGAGGCCGCTTCTTCCCTTAGCCTTACCTCAAGCTGATCTCTTTGTTTTTTTACCTCGTTCCATCTCTCCACCGCAGTCTGGTACTCCTCATCGGAGTCGTAGTTAGGCCGCTCCGCTTTTGGGGGAAGAGAGCCTGTCGACTGTAAAACTTGACGGAACTCGAGAAGGGCCGTCCTACCTATAAGGTCAAGGGCATGCTCCGGGTTTTCCACCCCTGGCAGGTCGACTATAACCCTGTCCTGTCCCTCTCTCTGAATGAGAGGTTCTGCCACACCATACTGGTCGACCCGGTTTCTTAAGACGACGAGCAGCCTCTCAACGCTGTCGTGGGTAAGGGGGTTTTCTTCGGTGCCTTTGGCCTGGAGGACTATGTGAGCCCCACCTTTGAGGTCAAGTCCCAGGTTAATTCTTCCCTTGACAGGGAAAACCGATGCTACCGCTGCGATGATGACGACAGCCACCAATCCCAGCCGCCAACGATCTTTTCTCAGCATAAAATTCGCTACCTCCTGACTCTACTCATAAAAGATAAAAACGAAAAAAGGAGTGGATGCGTTGGAGGACATCCACTCCAGACATTTACCGGATCGATCTACTTAGAGTCTTCCGGAGTTTCCTTGGAGAGCCCAACCTTGCCGGAGTCGGAGTCCGACTTGGTCTCATCCTTAGAGGTCTTTTGAGACTCCCCTGTTTCGACAGCCATCTTGCTGGAGACCGAGCCTTTAAGGACCCTTACTTTAACGCCCTCGGAGATCTCCAGTATGAAGCTATCATCCTTGACTTCCCTGACGATGCCGATAAATCCACCAGCGGTGATAACCCTATCGCCCCTGCCCAAAGACCCTATAAGGTCATCGTGTTTCTTCTGCCTCTTCTTCTGTGGTCTGATTATGAAGAAGTAGAATATTACCACGAATATGACCAGGGGAAAAAACATCTGCATTGCTCCTGCCTGCCCGCTTTGATTCAACGATACCGCCTCCTATATCTTGTCCTTGTACGTTCTCAAGTGCCTATTCTACCATGGACTTCAGTGTTTGAGATAGAACAACAATTTTTCAAGCTCTACGGATATGTCTACAGAGTAGACTATAACTCCCTCAGGCACGGAGATAGAAGAAGGGGAAAAGTTCAGGATCCCCCGAATTACTCCGCTGGAGGTAGCTATATCAACACAGGACTGAGCAGCTTCCTTTGGAACTGTCAACATTATGACGTCTATATCCAGCTCAGACAGTTTTTTCGGCATATCGGCAAGGGAAAAACAGGGCTTACCTAAAAAAACTTTGCCTATTTTTTTCTCCGATACGTCAAAAAGGGCGACTATCTCGTAGTCCTGTGATAGGAACGCCCTGTGGTCTATAATCGCTTCGCCTAAACGGCCAACTCCCACCAGGCCTATTCGCCATTTTTTGGGCGGTGCGAGAATATCCTCTACGTGGGAGAGCAACCTCTCCACGCCGTATCCTACCCCTCGCTTTCCTATTTCCCCGAAGTAGGATAGGTCTTTCCTGACCTGGCTTGCTTTGTAACCCAGCATATCCCCTATATCTCTGGACGAGACCACCGACACATCTTCCTGAACTAAACGCTCAAGGAGCCGTCGGTATTGCACCAGACGCTCCACCGTCGGTTCAGCGACCTTCATAAAAAAACCTCCTCAAGGATCGGCGATGAACCGACCTGACGGTTATCTCCCGCTGCAGTTTATGGCAGAGATGCCAGCATAAGGGGAGTTATCCCCTATAGCCTCTTCTATTCTAAGGAGCTGATTGTACTTCTCCACTCTGTCGGTTCTGGCAGGCGCACCGGTCTTTATCTGACCAGCTCCTACCGCTACCGATAGGTCGGCTATAAAGGAATCAGCGGTCTCTCCTGACCTGTGGGATATGACCGTCGCAAAGCCGGCGTTTCTAGCGGTCCTTATGACGTCAAGGGTCTCGGATAGGGACCCTATCTGATTCAATTTTATGAGAATGGCGTTAGCGGAGTTCTCTTTTATTCCCCTGGCAAGTCTTTCTCTGTTGGTGACGAAAAGGTCGTCACCGACGATCTGTATTTTTTTACCTAACGTAGAGGTCATAAGGGCAAAACCATTCCAATCGTCCTCGGCCATTCCGTCTTCGATGCAAACGATAGGATAGTCGTCGCAGAGACCGGCATAATAATCGTTCAGTTCTTCAGAGGAGAATTTCTTACCCTCCCCTTTGAAGGTATAGATGCCGTCGGAGAAGATTTCCGACGCTGCGACGTCCACGGCGATACCTATCTGCTCTCCAGGACGATAACCGGCTTTCTCTATCGCCTCGACGAGAATATCGAATCCTTCCCTGTTGCTGCCCAGGTTAGGGGCAAAACCACCTTCGTCCCCCAGAGCGGTGGAGTGACCTTTCTTCTTCAACATACTCTTAAGGTGATGATAAACCTCTGTGTTCATCCTCAGGGCCTCGGAAAAACTGTCCGCACCATATGGCATAACCATAAACTCCTGGATATCCAGGTTGTTATCCGCGTGGGCCCCTCCGTTTATGACGTTCATCATAGGGGTGGGAAGGGAGAAAGGACCTAACCCACCTAAATAGTTCCAAAGGGGCATGTCAAAATAGATGGAGGCAGCCCTGGCTACGGCCATGGAGACACCTAGAATAGCGTTTGCCCCAAGTACCTCTTTATTGGCGGTACCGTCGAGATCTATCATAGCTCGATCTATGTAGGCCTGTTCCGCGACGTCCATTCCAATTATCTCCGGTGCTATCCTGTCGTTGACGTTCTCCACCGCTTTGAGAACCCCTTTTCCCATATAGCGATCGCCACCGTCCCGCAGTTCGACTGCCTCAAAGGTGCCAGTAGAGGCCCCTGATGGGACAGCAGCCATTCCAACTACCCCTGATTCGAGGATAACCTCGACCTCTACCGTAGGATTTCCCCTTGAGTCCAGTATCTCCCTACCGTGTATCCCTACTATAGTACTCATCGAACATCCCTCCTAAATCAACCAAGTTCAACCCCAGACTTTATCCTCCGGGGAAAGCTTTTCGTCCAGAAGCATCCGATAAGGCTCTACTCCCTTTCTTTTGAGCACAGATTCGTCGTCTATTAGGACCTCCACCTTTAAAAGCCTCCTAGGAAAGGCTACCTCCAGGATATCGCCTACTTTTACGTCCGCAGAGGGTTTTACCTTTCGACCGGAGATCCTCACCGCACCGACGTCCACCATCTCCTGGGCGATCGTCCGCCTCTTTACCAGCCTGGAAAGTTTAAGGTATTTATCTACTCTAATTGTCATTCTATCTCTCTTTTCAAGACATATAATCCTTCAATGTCACAGTTCTGCTGGGGTGGCGAAGTTTCCTGAGGGCTTTAGCCTCTATCTGGCGAATGCGCTCTCTGGTGACACCGAATCTTTTACCTACGTCCTCTAAGGTATAACACTGACCGTCGTCAAAGCCAAACCTAAGCCTGAGCACCTGCTGTTCTCTGTCCGTCAAACCATCTAAGACCTTGTCAAGCTGTCCCCTTAGGAATTCCATCGAGGTCGATTCATCAGGACTTATCATGTCCTTGTCCTCTATAAAGTCCCCAAGCTCGCTGTCGTCTTCCTCCCCTACCGGAGATTCCAGGGAGACAGGCTCCTGGGCAACCCGCCTTATCTGGACCACCTTTGAGGGCTCTATACCCATTTCTGCGGCTATTTCCTCGTCCGAGGGCTCTCGACCTAGGCTTTGGACTAAGTTTCTGGAGGTCCTCATTACCTTATTGATCGTCTCTACCATATGGACAGGTATTCTAATGGTTCTAGCCTGATCGGCAATAGCCCTGGTGATGGCCTGCCTTATCCACCAGGTCGCATAGGTACTGAATTTATAGCCTCTGGTGTAGTCGAACTTTTCAACCGCTCTGATCAAGCCGAGATTGCCCTCCTGGATGAGATCCAAAAAAAGCATTCCTCTTCCCATATACTTCTTAGCTATACTGACGACCAGACGGAGGTTGGCCTCCACTAATTTGGACTTAGCCTCTTTATCCCCTTCCTCTATGCTTTTTGCAAGCTCTACCTCCTGTTGCTGGGTGAGAAGAGGGATGGTGCCAATCTCCCTGAGATACATCCTGACCGGGTCGGATATCGACCCTAAATCGGACGATGAGGACTCACAAGGGACAAGGGGAAGAGGATCTTCCTCCTCGAACTCCTCTGAGTCCTCCGGTTTGTGGATATTGATGCCTAATGCCTCCAGGTTTTCGTAGATCTTGTCCAAAAGAGCTTCGTTTAGGACATGATGGTTCATGTGCCGTTCTATGTCGTCCTTGGTTACATACCCCTTGCTCTGCCCCTCCAGAAGGATATCTTTGATCTTATCGAGATACTGATCCAGAACGACCTCGGTTTGGTCTAGTTCAACCTCTAGGTCGTCACCTGCGTCCTGTTGATCAACGAGATTTTTCATGTTGTTTGGCCATCACCACCACATGACTTTAGCCGTGGGATGAGACGACCTCCCTCCTCTCGAACAATAAGCTTCTCCTGCATTCTAAGAGAGTTCTGTGGTTGTAACTTAGACTATCCATACAGGGCATCTCCAAAAATATGGAGATAATCACCATACCGCCACCATAACACACCCTATTTGAGACACAGAATCTGTCTGATTTCCTCGTGTTCTTTTATCTCTTCAGGAGATGCCGCTCCTTGGAGCATTTTTACACGGAGTTCATTATACCGCATTTGAGCCTTTTTGCGACGTAAAAGAGAGCAAAAAAGTTCCCAGTTACGGTTAAAGTCACTGGGGAACTCCTCCAGGTAGGAGCCGCCTTTGGCAAGCACCCTTATCTGGAAGCTATCGCCAGCCTCAAGCCATCGCCTCTCCAGAGAGTCACAGGAATCACCGGAGAGGATAGAACTGGCCATCAGCTTAAGACGATCGTCGGAGATAAGGCAGAACAGTTCTTGAAGATCACAGTTTTTTCGAAGTTCTCCCTGTTGCCATAGAAGAGCTATTAAAGCCATCTCAGTCTTATCTGGATCCGTTAGAGGTGGTGTTCCGTCCATATCCTCCACAGGGCCATCTGGAGTGTTTTTTTCATGAGGGACAAAGGGCCTTCTTTTCCTGGATCTCAATTCGTCCAAGACCTCAAAGTCCCTTATTCCTAAAACAGCGGCTAGCTTGGGAAGATAGGGAGAGATATCGACCATGTCGAGGGAAGCAAGCCCCTCGAGGAGGTCTTCTACAGCCGATTTTCGGGAGTCCCCATCGGCCATAGCAGATTCCCTCAGAGCTATGTGGTAATCCACGAGGGAAAGAGCGGATCTTAGACGATCTTTATACTCAATAGCCCCATCTGGGTCGGATAGCAAGTCATCAGGGTCTTTGCCTTTAGGCAGACTGACCACTTTAACCGACAATCCGGCCTTCTGAAGGACGTACATCCCTCTCAGGGCGGCGGCCTGCCCTGCTCCGTCAGCATCGTAACAGATATAAACCCTGTCGGCCAGTCGTTTTATTATAGTGGCCTGTTCCTCCGTCAAGGCGGTTCCTAAAGTAGCTACAGTCTGAGGAAAACCATTCATGTGGGATCTGATAGCGTCCATATAGCCTTCGACCAGTATAGCGTGCCCCTTCTCCCTTATGGCTGACTTCGCCTTTTCTATGAGGTATAGTGTTTTTCTCTTGCTGTAGATCTCCGTCTCAGGACTATTGAGGTATTTAGCTCCATCGCCTTCGGTAATCCTTCCTCCAAAAGCGATAGTTCTACCGGATATGTCCTTTATGGGAAAGATAATCCGTCCTCTAAACCTGTCGTAATATCCTCTATCCCCCTGGATCGCCATGCCACACCGAACCAGATCACCAAGCTCCATAGAGGACAGGCCGCAGTCTTTCACGAGAAAATCCCAGGAGGGAGGAGCCCAACCGAGTGAAAAATCGCGACAGACCTTTTCGTCGATCCCTCGTCTAAACAGGTATGACCTAGCGGCAGCACCTTGGTCACCACGAAGGGTCTTTATATAACGATTAGAGACGTATTCCATGACCTCAAAAAGGTTTTTCCTGTTTTTACCCTCTTCTGACTTAAACTGAAGCTCTATGCCCGCCCTTTTTGACAGAACATCCAAAGTCTCGGCAAAGGAAAGTCCCTCTCTGTCCATCATAAAGGTGAATATATCCCCTCCCTTTCCGCACCCAAAGCAATGCCAGGTCTGCCTTTCCTGGGAAACGTGGAAAGAAGGGGTTTTTTCATCGTGAAAGGGGCAGAGCCCCTTGTAGCTTTGACCGCTTCTGATAAGTTTTACGTAATCTCCTATTACATCGACGATATCCAATTTGTCCTTTATTCTACCTACATCGTCGCCCAAAAAAAAACCTCCTTAAAAGACGAAAAACAGGACAGGGAAGGCTCACGCTCTCCCCTGTCCTGTTTTTTCGTTTGTCCCTTATACTATTTCCCTACAGGAATAGGGGGGCCATAACCACGGCCACAACGGACATAAGCTTTATAAGGATGTTGAGGCTCGGCCCAGAGGTGTCCTTGAAGGGGTCTCCGACCGTATCTCCCACTACCGCAGCAGCGTGTTGCTCGGTTCCTTTGCCGCCGTGATGTCCCTCTTCTATGTATTTCTTAGCGTTATCCCAGGCTCCTCCGGAGTTGGACATGAATATAGCCATCATGACACCGGTAACTATAGAGCCGCCGAGCAGACCGCCAAGGGCCTCGGGACCGAGGAAGACTCCGACTAGGATAGGAGAAACGATTGCTAGAAGGCCCGGTATCACCATTTCTTTCAGAGCGGCACCGGTGGATATCTCGACGCACTTCTCGTATTCAGGACGGGCGGTTCCCTCCATGATGCCTGGGATCTCCCTGAACTGACGACGGACCTCGTCTATCATGTGCTCCGCCGCTCTTCCTACAGCCTGGATGGTCAGGGCGCTGAAGAGGAAGGGCAACATTCCACCGATGAAGAGTCCGGTCATGACGGTGGGGTTGCTGAGGTCTATCGTGCTCAGATTCACCGCGGTGGCGTAGGCGGAGAAAAGGGAAAGGGCGGTCAGTGCGGCTGAGCCTATGGCCAGACCTTTACCCATAGCAGCGGTGGTGTTTCCTACCGCATCGAGCTTGTCGGTTATCTTGCGGACCTCAGGAGGAAGTTTGCTCATCTCGGCGATACCACCGGCGTTGTCGGCGATAGGACCGTAGGCATCTACGCTAAGGGTCATACCGGTGATGGAAAGCATACCGACCGCAGCACAGGCTATGCCAAAAAGTCCACCGAACTTGAAGCTTATCAAGGTAGCGGCACAGATCATGAGCACAGGCACCACGGTGGAGACCATCCCTACGGATATACCGGCAAGTATAGTTGTAGCAGCACCGGTCTCGGTGGCTCTAGCGATGTTCTTAACGGAGCGGTAGTCAGCGGAGGTATAGATCTCGGTGACCCAGCCGATGAGAACTCCCACGAGAATACCGGAAAGGACGCTCCAGAAGAGCCCCATATCTCCTGTCATGAGCTTTGTGGCAAAAAAGGCTCCAAGGATCATCAGGCCGCCGGTCAGGAAAGTGCCGTTTCTGAGGGCTGCCTGAGCGTTACCGCCGTCTTTGACCCTGACGACGAAGGTACCAAGGATAGACCCTAGTATGCCGAGGGCCGCAAGGACCAGGGGGTAAGCCACTCCAACGGTACCCATGGTAATAACGCCTATAGCCATAGCGGCTATAATGGAGTTGACGTAGGATTCGAATAGGTCCGCACCCATGCCTGCGATGTCCCCTACGTTGTCTCCGACGTTGTCCGCTATGGTAGCGGGGTTTCTCGGATCGTCCTCAGGAATCCCGGCCTCGACTTTACCGACGAGGTCCGCTCCTACGTCAG
This sequence comes from Dethiosulfovibrio salsuginis, assembly GCF_900177735.1. Classification (NCBI taxonomy): domain Bacteria; kingdom Thermotogati; phylum Synergistota; class Synergistia; order Synergistales; family Dethiosulfovibrionaceae; genus Dethiosulfovibrio; species Dethiosulfovibrio salsuginis. The sequence continues at coordinate 49,930 of NZ_FXBB01000010.1, forward strand.
CGGCCTTGGTGTAGATCCCGCCGCCAACACGGGCAAAGAGAGCGATCGAGCTAGCGCCAAATCCAAATCCGGTGATGACGCTAGGATCTCTGTAAAGGAAGTAACATACCAAGACCCCCAGGACCCCAAGTCCCACTACCGCCATACCCATAACGGTACCGCCTTTGAAAGCCACTCCCAGAGCTGCATTCATGCCTCTGGTAGCGGCGTAAGCGGTCTTTCCGTTGGACTTGGTGGCCACGTTCATGCCGATGTATCCCGCAACGGCACTGCACAGGGCTCCAAGGACAAAGGCCAAAGCGGTAGGAAGACCTAGCTTCCAGGTCAACAGAACGGCGACCAGTATCACGAAGGGGAAAAGCCACCTGTATTCCCTGTTCAGAAACGCCATTGCCCCCTGATGAATGATCTCGGAGAGCTCATTCACCCTATCATTATCGACCCTGAACCTGTTGACTTTGCGATAGGAAGACATCGCAAAGACAAGAGCCAGGATGCCGGTAAAACCGACAAGCGTAAAAATTTGACCCATAAACCAGACCTCCTCTGTTTTCTATAAAACCAACCACGTTACAGGCCCCTCGAAGGGACCGGTCCGCCCAAAACTAGAACATTATAGTAAAGGCCTTGAATAAAGACAAGGGACGGTTATTCCCATTCCACCGTTGCCGGTGGTTTACTGGTGACATCGTAGACCACTCGGTTTACACCTTGAACTTCATTGCATATTCTGGTGGAGATTCGATCTAGAACTTCGTTCGGGAAACGGAACCATTCGGCGGTCATTCCGTCGGAAGAGGTTATAGCCCTCAAAGCCAAAACCCTGGCGTAGGTCCTGTCGTCTCCCATTACCCCTACGGTGTAGACAGGGAGCAATACGGCGAAAGCCTGCCATATATCGTTATAAAGGCCGGCCTTTCTGATCTCGTCAAGGTAGATCCTATCCGCTTTTCTGAGTATATCCAGTTTTTCCACCGTTATATCGCCAAGACAGCGAACCGCCAGCCCCGGACCAGGGAAAGGATGCCTCGATACTATGTCCTCAGGAACGTCTATTATCCTCCCTAAGGCACGAACCTCGTCCTTAAAGAGATCCCTCAAAGGCTCAAGAACCTTCAGGCTCATGTCATCAGGAAGGCCTCCTACGTTGTGGTGGCTTTTTATGACAGCCGCTCCTTTGCCTTTATGGCCGCTTTCTATAACGTCAGGATAGAGGGTTCCCTGGAGAAGCCACTTGGCGTCGGAAACTTTTGAAGACTCCGCCTCGAAAACCCTCACGAAAAGCTCGCCTATCACCTTGCGCTTCTTTTCAGGCTCGGTCACGCCCTCTAGGGCCTTGAGGAACCGCTCAGAGGCATCTACGTGTATCACGTTCAGGTCCATAGCCCTGTAGCTTTCCATGACCTCCTCAGCCTCTTTGTCCCTCATCATACCGGTATCGACGAAGATACACTGAAGTCTGTCGCCTATAGCCTTAGATACCAACGCAGCGGCCACAGAGGAGTCAACTCCACCGGAAAGACCGCAGATAACCTTATCCTGCCCTACGGTTTCCCTGATCTCTTCGACGGCGTTTTCGACCCAATCCCCTAGGTCCCAGTCGCCAGCACAGCGACAGACGTGGAACAGGAAGTTAGACAACATGGTCTCCCCATACTCGGTATGGGCGACCTCTGGATGGTATTGAAAACCGTTTACCCTGCCGTCTTCGGACCTAAAACCGGCGATCACACCGTCATCGGTCCGGGAGGTCATGATCGTTCCCTCAGGAAGACTCTCGACATCGTCCCCATGGCTCATCCAAACCTGGTTTTTTGCCGGAACGTCCCGGTAGATAGGGCTACCGTCGTCTATCACCGTTATGTAGGCCCTTCCGTACTCCCTGCTGGTGGAGGATCTTACCTGACCTCCCATAGCCTTACAGAGATACTGCATCCCGTAACACAGCCCGAGAACGGGAAGATCCATCTGGATCACCGATTCGTCTATCCTGGGGGCCCCTTCTTCCAGAACGCTTCTAGGGCCACCGGAGATGATAAGGCCCTTAGGGGATCTCTTGGCTATCTCATCGGCGGAGACGTCCCAAGGCAGTATCTCACTGTGGACCTTAAGCTCTCTGATCCTCCTGGCTATTAACTGGGTAAACTGGGAGCCGCAATCCAAAATAACTATATTGTCCATGGCTGATTCCTCCCGAATGTAGGTTGAATATCGGATTATGATACCAGAAAGGCCGACTCCGGCAATCCCTGTTTACGAAAAAAAGGGAACCTCCGAGAAAACACGGAGGCTCCCTTGAGGACGTAAAGGGGACTAGTACATACCACCCATACCACCCATACCACCCATGCCGCCCATACCGGCGGCAGGGTCACTGCCTTTTTCCTCTTTTTTGTCGGCAACCAGTACCTCGGTGGTGAGGACCATCTTGGCGACGGAAGCGGCGTTCTCAAGGGCACTCCTGGTGACCTTGACAGGATCGATGATCCCCGCTTTTATCATGTTCACGTACTCACCGGTAGCGGCGTTCAGGCCAAAGCCCTCCTCGATGCCACGGACCTTCTCGACCACTACGTCACCCTGAAGACCGGCGTTGCTGGCGATGAGGTGAAGAGGTGAAGAAAGGGACTTAAGGACTAAGTTAGCTCCGGTCTTAACGTCACCGGCAAAGCCCTCGATTTCCTTAGCAAGGGCATCGATGCAGCTGACCAGGGCGACGCCACCACCGGCGACGATACCCTCTTCAACAGCGGCTCTGGTAGCGGCAAGGGCGTCATCGATCCTGAGCTTAAGCTCTTTCTGCTCGGTCTCGGTGGCGGAACCAACCTGGATGACCGCGACGCCACCGACCAACTTGGCGAGACGCTCCTGAAGCTTCTCCTTGTCGTAATCGGAGGTAGACTCCTCAAGCTCCCTACGGATCTGGGCTGCTCTCTTTCTGATATCATCGGGGTTACCTGCACCTTCGACGATGGTGGTCTCCTCTTTGGTGACCCTTATCTTCTTGGCCCGTCCCAGCTTGGAAAGCTCGACGTTCTCCAGCTTCTCGCCGAGGTCGGAGGTGATCACCTCTCCGCCGGTGACTATGGCGATATCCTGAAGCATAGCCTTACGGCGCTCGCCAAAGCCAGGGGCCTTGACCGCCGCGACCTGCATGGTTCCACGAAGCTTGTTGACCACCAAGGTAGCAAGGGCTTCACCTTCTACGTCCTCTGCGAGGATAAGGAGGGGCTTGCCGGTCTGAACGACCTTCTCGAGGATGGGAAGAACGTCTTTGATGTTGCCGATCTTTCCGTCGTAGGCGAGGATGTAGGCGTCCTCAAGGGCTGCCTCCATACGCTCTGGGTCGGTGACCATGTAGGGACTGATGTAGCCCTTGTCGAACTGAAGTCCCTCGACGGTCTCAAGGGTGGTGCCCATGGTCTGGCTGTCCTCGACGGTGATAACTCCGTCCTCACCGACCTTCTCCATGGCCTCGGCTATGAGGTTGCCCACGACGCTGTCGTTGGCGGAGATAGAGGCGACCTGGCTGATCTCCTCTTTGCCTTTGACCTGAATGGACTTCTTCTTGAGCTCTTCGGTCACGAAATCGACGGCCTTCTCGATGCCTATACGGAGGAAAATACCGTTAGCGCCGGCGGCGACGTTCTTCATTCCCTCGTGGATGATATCTCTGGCGAGAACTGTGGCGGTGGTGGTTCCGTCTCCCGCTACGTCGTTGGTCTTGGAGGCTACTTCCTTGACCAGCTGAGCCCCCATGTTCTCGTAAGGGTCGTCAAGCTCGATCTCTTTGGCTATGGTCACACCGTCGTTGGTTATGGTGGGAGAGCCAAACTTCTTCTCGAGAACTACGTTGCGCCCCTTAGGTCCAAGGGTGACACCTACGGTGTCGGCGACTTTATTGATACCACGCTCCATAGAGCGACGGGCTTCTTCACCAAAGGAAAGAATTTTTGCCATTTTTACTGACCTCCTATTAAGCTAATGAGCCAAAAACTACTTCTCAATTATCGCGAGAACATCTCTCTCGCTGAATATCACGTACTCATCGCCGTCGATCTTTACCTCTGTTCCAGCGTATTTGCTGAAAATTATACGATCACCGACTTTGAGCTCAAGAGGAAGCTTCTGTCCGTTTTCAAGGACTTTTCCGCTACCGACCGCGACCACTTCGCCCTCCTGGGGCTTTTCCTTGGCCGTGTCGGGGAGATAGAGACCGCCTTTGGTCTTCTCCTCGCTGGTAACCACTTTGACTACGATACGATCCGCAAGGGGTTTGAGATTCACGCTAAATACCTCCTAAAATTTCTTCTGGTGATATTAGCACTCAAACCATGTGAGTGCTAACCGACGATGCTGATGATAATCTCAAGGGCTTTAAATCTCAATAGCTACTACAGGCAGATAGTCGAACATATGGATTTATATCCGAGAATATCTCGTTTTTTCTTCCATTATCACATTGGTCAAACCCCATCGGTGATTCTCCAAGACGGAGAGGGCGATAACTCTAGATCGGAACGACGGCCTCTGTTCCAGCCATGGTAGGCGGCCCCAGCTATCATGACCCCGTTATCGGTGCAGTAGAAGGGGTCGGGAAGATAGGCTTTCCATGCGGTTTGGGTCAATAGTTTTTTCCTCAGATAGGAGTTCGCTCCTACTCCCCCTGAGACGGCGACCTTCCTCACCCCCGTAAGGGATACGGCTATATGGAGCTTTGAGACGAGGGATTGGGCCACCGCTCTCTGGAAAGAAGCACAGAGATCCTCCAAAGGCAGCGGTTGTCCGTTTTTTCTAAGTTTCTCGACCTGGGATAGAACCGATGTTTTCAGCCCGCTAAAGCTAAACTCCACCTTTTCCGACGAGCGAAGAGGGACAGGAAAATCGAAAGCCCTCTCGTTGCCGGTGAGAGCCAGTTTGTCTATGATAGGACCACCGGGATAACCTAGCCCTAACAATTTAGCCACTTTATCGTAGGCCTCTCCTGCTGCGTCGTCTCTGGTTTCACCTATTACCCGATAATCCCCTAGCTCTTTCACCAAAACAACCTCGGTGTGACCACCGGAGACTATCATAGCCAGAAAGGGAGGATCCAAGTCAGGGTGGTTTACTACATTTGCAAAAATATGGCCTTCCAGATGATTAACCCCTAAAATAGGCTTACCCCAACCTTGGGCCAAGCCCTTCATCGCCATGACTCCAACGAGCAAAGATCCCATCAATCCAGGGCCAGAGGTCACGGCGAGCAAATCGATGTCCCTTTTAGGATCGGATATACCTGCCTCTAGAAGGGCCCTGTCCAAGAGGGGCAAAACCGCCTCCAGATGCATCCTGGAGGCAAATTCAGGCACTACACCGCCAAAGGGTGAGTGGCTATCTATCTGACTGGAGATAACCGAGGACCTGATGGTCCGTTGCCCTTCGAGGATAGCCACCGCTGTATCGTCACAACTACTCTCCAGAGCGAGGGTCAAAAATCCTCTCTCACTCAATGTCCACACCCACTACAACAACTACAGGATCCACTGCATGACTTGGAGCGAAACTGTTCGCCTTTTTCGTGAATAAGGACCTTGCCTTTGCAGTAGGGGCACCGGGATTCCCTTTTCTCGCTGTCAAATCTCTCTCCACAACTGGCACATTTAAACGTATGCAAAAAAATCACCTCTTCGGTATAGTCCATTTTTGACTCCACTCGCCGTAGGCGATGGATATCCTGTCTCCTGGCTTTAATTTTGATAGAGGAACAGCGACAGCTAAAGTGCCTTCCGTATCGGGAGGAATCGGGCCTATCTGGGTAAAGTCCGATCTGGTGAGGATATCCTCCTCGCTAAGGACATAGCCACCTACGGACAACTGAGATATTATGAAATCCCAGTTTTTTAGGGTCCTGTACCTGATCAAAAAGAGGGCCTTCTTCTGCTTCGCCGCGACCGCCTCGTACTGTAGGTTCCACGTAACCCAGTCCGGAAGCTTTCCTCGTTCCGATCTAGCGGCGTCGCAGACTTTTCTGTCCATGTAGACGAATACAAGCTGAGATCTGGCACCTATAACCATGTCCCCTAAAACCTGCCCTTCCACCCAAAGGGTGGAGATTCTATCTTTAGCTAGATCGTCGTAGGAGGAAGCAAAAGCACCGCCACAACAGCCAAGACACAGAACAGATATAAAAAGGTATATCCCAAATTTTTTCCATAGCCCCACTTCACATCACCTGCTCTTTCTTTTTGCTCTAAAGGCCCCTTTTATCCATTCCCATTCACCGCATCTCAACCCATAGGTTATAATCCCATAGGAGGTCATCCCAGAGATAAAAATAAGCCCAATCCATCCAGATCGGATAGCTAAAGACGCCTGCGAGGGGAAAGGCCAAAGGAGTTCAAACGCTCTCACCGATAGGAATAGAACGACCCCGGATATGGCCATTTTTGAAACCCAGGAAAAGCCAAACAGTCCAATCGGGCCACCAATACGAAGACTAAGAAGGTATATCCCGACCGCAGCAGAGATGGTAAAGGCCACGGAGGGAGCTAAGGCAAGCCCGGAGAAGCCTATCCACTTCATCATAGAGTAGCTCAATATTAAATTAAAAACAACGCTACTTGACGTGACGATAACAGCGCTTCTGGATAATCCCTTTGCGTAAAGGGCTCTCATTATCACAGTAGAGCAGGCCATACCAGGTAGCCCAAGGGCGTACATGAAGAGAGCCTCTGACGTGGCTTTCCAGGCCCATTGATCGAAAGCTCCTCGGTAAAAGAGGACGTTTATCACAGAATCAGAGACCATACAGGCCCCTAAGGTAATCGGCAAAATAGCGAAAAGGGCAAAACGGACGGAGTCTCTGACGGTATCCCTGAAAACATCGTTTCCTTCAACCACGCACCTCGACAACTCGGGAAGAACCGCCTGGGATATGGCTATCACTATAAGCCCTAAAGGCAGCTGAATTACCCTGTTAGCGTAGGTCAGGACGGAGATAGCTCCATCCTGCAGGAAGGACCCCATTATCCTGCTTATGACAGGGTTTACCTGGTTCAGAGAGAGACCGGCGGCGTATGGAAGAAAGAGGAGGATCATCTTTTTCAGCTCTGGATCGTCCCTCTTAGGCAGAGATGGGACAAGGGAAACTCCCTCCCTATGAGCGGCAAAAAGCTGTAACGCCATCTGGAGAAACCCGCCAATCATAACAGCCCATACCAGCAACGCCACATCCGCCCTTGACGCAAACAGAACCACGACCGTAATATACGCGAGGTTCGATAGGGCTGGAGCCACCGCTGGCACGAAAAATCGGTCCATACTGTTCAGGACTCCCATAGCGAGAGCAGCTAAGGATACCATCATGAGAAAGGGGAAAAGCCAACGGGTGAGCTTTATCGCAAGCTCCGCCTTTTCCCCGTCGAAACCGGGGGCCATTACGTCAACCAGCCAGGGGGTAAAGAATATCCCTAAAGAGACAACCACAATGCAGGCCCCGATAAGGGCTCCAGAGGCCTGTTTCGCCAGATCTCTCGCTCTGTCCGATCCTTTTTCGTCCAGAGCCCGAGCAAAGATAGGTACGAAGGCGGCGGACAGAGCCCCTTCAGCTAAAAGCTGCCTCGCTAGGTTTGCCAGAGTGTAGGCGACGTAAAAGGCGTCAAGGGATCTGGATGCCCCAAATATGGCGGCGGTTATTATTTCTCTGACCAACCCCAGGATCCTACTGGCCAGAGTGCCTGCCATCATGGTCATTGCGTTACGAACCATCCGGGAAATATTGTTTGACAAAATTACCTATCCTTTCCGAACTAAAAAAGAGGTGTTCGTCATAAAAGCTAAAACCATGGTATGGGGAATCGGCAACGAGCTTTACGGAGATGATCAAGTCGGCATAGCTGCCTGCCGCTATCTCCTCGAGATGGACCTCGAGGAAACGTTAGACGTTTTCTGCTGTTATACCGTACCGGGAAATTACGTATCTAAGGTCGGGAAACACCGTCCAAACCGGTTGATAATCGTGGATGCCTCGGACATGGGGCTCGCTCCAGGAGAGTTTCGCAGGTTCTCATTGGGCGAGATACAGGATGTTTCCTTCACAAATCACGATATGCCGATAAACCTGATGTTGGAGCCTTATCAGGACATAACCACCATAGTTGGAATACAGCCAAAGAGGGTCGAACTAGGAGCCCCTATGACATCACTGCTAGAAAAAACCGCCCTTACCGTGGCGAGAATAATCCTTGAGGGAAAGCTGGAGGAAATACCGGCTCTATAAAAACGTCACCAGGTGAACCTCTCACCAAGATAGAATTTCCTGGCGACCTCGCTGTGGGCGACCTCGTCTGCAGTTCCCTCTATGACGATCTCCCCTCTATGTATAAGGTAGGTTCTGTCGGTTATGGCCAGAGTATCCCTTACGTTATGGTCGGTTATCATTATTCCGTAGCCTTTATCCCTCAGACTTAGGACTATCTGCTGGATATCGTAGACCGCGATAGGATCTATTCCGCTGAAGGGCTCGTCCAGAAATATAAAGTCGGGCATTATCGCCAGGCATCGGGCTATCTCCAGACGTCGCCTCTCTCCGCCGCTAAGGGCGTATCCTCCCACTCCGACCAGTCTTTGGAGTCCTAGATCCTCTATAAGTCTATCGGAGATATCCACTCTTTCCCCTTTTGAAATACCTCTGCCCTCGAGGACTAGCTCTATATTCTCCCTCACAGTGAGGCTTTTAAACACGGAGCTCTCCTGAGGAAGGTATCCAATTCCGATCCTCGCTCTCCGGTAGACCGCTAGGTCGGTGATATCCACGTCCTCCAGGTAGACCTTTCCAGAATCAGGGCGGATCAAACCGACTATCATGTAAAAGCTGGTGGTTTTACCCGCCCCGTTCGGTCCTAAAAGCCCTACTATCTCTCCCATAGGGAGGTTGAGGCTGACACCGGATACTACTGTCCTTTTTTTGTAGCTTTTGGTCAGCCCCTCTGCCCTCAGAATCTTTCCTTCTTTGTCTACGTTAGCCATCAGAGTTACTCCACCTCAAAGGATATGCTAGGACTCCCTTTTGCCTCTATTTTGTTGGTAGCGGGATAGAAAACTATATTCTTAGCGGTTACTTTTCGACCTTTCTGTACCGCTACCGCCCCACCGCTCATTATGATAGACCCTCTATCTCTAGAGTAGACCGCTTTTCCACCGGAGATCTTAGTAACAGAACGATCCTTTTGGTTTATTATCTCCATAGAGACCTTCCCTTCGGCCTGAAACTCCTGAAGATTTTCCTTCACTATAAAACCTTTGATGGTATCGCAGGAGAGAGAGATTCCTTCCGATTCGTCTTTGAACTTTTTGACCTTGGTGGCGATAAACCTATCGCCTATCATCTCTATGTCGTAGCATTCGAGGGATCTATCTCCAAACTTACCTTTAACAGAACCTACCATAGCCACCGATTCAGGGTGGGAAAAACTGGCCTTAAGCTCCTGACAGGAGAAATCCAGCGATTGATCGCTCCATTTTCCGTAGGCCTTTACGTTACCCCACATCCTGGCGGAGTTTCCCTTGTAATCCCCTTCACACTTGTCGGAAGTAATGGTTAAGTCGTCCCTTTTCAGCGTGACGTTGCCGCTTCCCTGTAACAGGCCGGTTTTTGTGTCAAAGTTCATATTTTCAGCTGTCAGTCGAACCTTAGATGAAATCACATCACCATGACACATAGAAACTCCTAGAGTCAATGAAAGAATAAAAAACAGCAAAAACGACTTGATTTTAGCCATCTAGATTACCGCTCTCTACCCCAGCAGGAACCCAACCAGATTTTCCTATAGATTCCACAACATCCTCTACCTGAAGCCTGGAGTAGAACCCTCTATCGGCAATTTTTTTAATGGCCCTTACTATTATCTCCTCGCCATACCAATGCTGCACTGAATTGGAAAAAGTCTCCCCTGGCTCCCCTCTTCCTCGCCTACGACAGAACACGACGTAAGGGCCTCTTCCTCCTACGGGAACTTTATTCTGTCTTATAAAGGATCGGGTCAATTTACGACTATCCACCAACATAGGATCCAAGGCGAAGCGAGCGTCCTCGGCGTCCTCAAACAGATGGGCTATTCTCTCGTAGTTGGCTATCTCCACGGAGAGCACATCTAAAAAATGATCCTCAAGACGAATGGAGTGATCCTGCACAGCTACCGCCACCTTCCCTGTAAAATATAGACCATAGGATTATATAGCAAAAGGCTCTCTATGACAGAGAGCCTCTCTAAAAACATCCCCTAGTCGGAGTAATCACCGCCATCGTTTGTTTTAGTGTTAGGGGCTTTATCGGGACCATAATCCCCTCTGGACGCGGTTATTTTACGGTCAGGAAGGGGATTCCAGCTTTCCCTGGAGGCCATTCTCTCCCTCACTATCTCGGCGGTACCTTCAGCCTTAAAGGCCTTTATAAACCTCTCCGCCCACCACTGGGTCTCCTCCAGTATGAGCTCGATTCTGTCCTCTGGAAGATTGGCGATTTTCTCCGCAAAAGGCAGGTTGGCCTTTTTGTAGTTGCCGTCTTTACGGCTGAATCCCTGAGCGTCACACCAGGCGACTATTTCGTTCCATAGGGATAGGGGAATACCTTTATCCGGCTCTTTTACGTAGCTGTCTCCCTCTATGATAGCGTTACCGGTCTCCTGGTCCATCTTTATGCCGAAGAGGACGTTCTGAAAAAGGGTGGCTACGTTGCCTTTGTTTATGCCAAAATCGGAGAACTCAGCGCATTTGTGGATCGCCGTACCGGATATGCCGTGCTGAGCTATTGATACGCCGTACTGGGATATGGCATCGGCTATCTCTTTAGTTCTGTTGAGATCTATGCCCTCGGCCTGCCCCTGAGATGAATCGTAGGTGCCGTGAAGGCTCCCGTTGGAGATGGCCAGGAGGTCGGGAAATATGCCCCAGGAGTTCAATCCACCGATAAAGTAGAGGGCCTCCTCCACCGAAGAGAGCTCTCCAGCACCTTTTATCTCTCCGACCTCGACCTCAAGACCGAAGTAGGGAGGTACGTGCATAGCCACGTCTCTGGTAGCACACAGGTTCTCCCAGTCTGGAAGGTGGGAGGCGTCTATAGCGATAGACGTCCAGCCATTTTTGACTATGTCACCGATCTGTTTAACGGCCTTGAGCACGTCGGGCTCTCCTTTTATGCCGTAATGATCGACGTGAAGGGCAAACACCGCACCGTGGCCGATCTCCGAAGAGGCCCGAACGGAGGCCTCCGAGAGGGTATCGAAGTTACTGCCACAGTAATTTGCCTCCGATTTGGCTATCTCTATGAGAACCGCCGCATCAAGTTTTTTTGCCGCTCGAAGGACTCCCTTTGCTGTCAGAGGGTGCCTAGCGTTGGCCGCTAGGGCGATGGCCCCTTTTTCCTTCATAGCACCGAACACATCTCTACCGCTTACCAAAGCGACATCCTCATTGCTCCATCTAGCCCTGACGTTAAGGGGACGCTTATCCAAAAAGACCTTATTCTTAGTCATGCAAAATCACTCCTTAGAAAGATGTGGATCACACCTGATGTTTACCTAGAACCATTGGACCACATATACTATTATAGCCTTGCAACCGTTTTAGGCAAACACCGCAAAGCTACATGATAGACGGACAATTAGGACAAAAAAATAAGGGCTTGCACATAAGGCCTTACCGTGTTATTATCTCTCCTGCGTTGAGGCAATGCCTCGACATCGCTGGGGAATCGTCCAACGGCAGGACGCCTGACTCTGGATCAGGTAATCGGGGTTCGAATCCCTGTTCCCCAGCCAAACGGTCCCTTCGTCTAGTGGCCTAGGACGCCGGGTTCTCAGCCCGGTAACAGGGGTTCGAATCCCCTAGGGACTGCCATGGGAGCAAAAGCCCCTCGCTTTTCAGCGAGGGGCTTTTTTTGTGTTACAGGGCTTCTTGAGAGGGCTCCACTATCCCTAAAAACCTCGAATAACCGACGTGCAAGACCCTCTGCAAAACGACCAAAATAGCCATTCCCAGAGGAATAAGGATCATCGGGCTTACCCTGAATAACCCATAGAGAACGTACATCATGAGCACCACCGCGGCTACGGTAAGAGCGTAGGGTAACTGGGTCGACACGTGGTCAATATGGTCCGCCCCGGAGAATATGGAGGACATTACGGTAGTGTCCGATATCGGCGAGCAGTGATCTCCGAAGATCGCTCCAGAGAGCACAACCCCAGCTATCGCCGACGAGGTCGAAGGATCACCGGTCATGTTATAGGCCAGAGGAATGGCTAAAGGGGTCATTATGGCCATGGTTCCCCATGAGGTCCCTGTGGCGAAGGCTATTATTATGGACAGTATAAAAACTATTACAGGCAGAGCTACAAAGGGAAGGGACGTGCCTATCTGCTGGATAATGTACTGCGCCAACCCCATCTCCTTGGTAATCGCACCTAAAGACCAGGCCATGACCAGGATGGAGGCGGTAAGGACCATGAGCTTGAAGCCGTCCATGAAGGTATCCATGGTCTCTTTGAAATCCATTATCCTGGTGACAAGCGCCATCAAGACCCCTGTGGACGCCATGGCGAAAGCACCCCATAGCAGGGCAATTGAGGCGTCGGAATTCTCCAGGGCGGTCATAAGGGTCGTTCCCTCTCGGCCGGTCCAGTAGAGCCCAAACAGTATAACCAAGAAAGCGGTCACGAGGGGAAGTACAAAGGTGATAACCATTGGCCTGGTGCTGATAGGCTCTCCAAGTTCGTTGCCTACGTCCAACATGGGCGTTGCTCCGTCTCGGGTGAATTTTCCCGTCGTCAAAGCCCTTACCTCAGCTTTCATCATAGGACCGTAGTCCTTTCTTGTATACATGAGGACGCCGACGAAGAACAGGGTAAAAATAGAATAAAGATTAAACGGGATCGTTTTCACGTAGGCCTCGACAGGGGTGATGGTGGTGATGCCGGCGATGTCCAGTCCCTGTTGGATCATTCCTATCTGGTAAGCTATCCAGTCGGAGATAAAAAGGGCGGCGGCAGGGGCAGCGGTGGAGTCCAGGACGTAGGAGAACTTTTCCGAGGATATTTTATACTCCTTGCAGACGTCTCGGAACACGTTTCCATCGACCGCAGCTACGAGACAGTCGTTTATGGATGTTCCCATGCCTAACCCCCAGGCACCAAGGCAGACCGATCTTCTCGTCTTGAACTTTTTCTTGGCCTGCTCGGCGAGAGCCAAACTCCCCCCCAGCCGCCATATGAAGGAGATGCCCACCCCCATGAACAGGGTAAACAGCAGCAACCTGGCGTTCCAGGGGTCTACGACGTTTTGGACGATGGTCTCCAGAGCGTATCCCACGCCGGAGAGGACGTTGCCGCCGGAGACGATAATAGCACCGGTGAAAAGCCCCGCAAACAGAGATGGCAGAACCATCTTAGTCTTAAAACATAGAATTATGGCTACTAGAGGCGGTAAAGCTGCCCATATTCCGTAAGACTCCATAACAAAACCTCCTTAAGATCAAATGACGCTCATCCCACAGGCCAGATAATCTTCCTGTTCCATCCCACGTTTACCGATATATATCCGTTTAACTCTCTATCCAAAGTCTCATCTCCGGTATCAACCAAAAGTGTACGACCGAAGAGCTCGTCCATCTTGTCGGGGGTGGCCAGGACGATTATGTTCGACTTTCCCACGGACCTTATCACCGATGGGCTGAACTGCTGGTTACCTCTGCCGAAGATAAAACCCTGTCCACCGATGGGGGAGACAATTATTTTCGCCTCTCCTTCGTGACCATAGAGGAGTGATCCTATCTCCCTCTCCGTTAGATCCTTCCCTATCAGCCTGCCGTCGAGAACGGCGTCTACACCCAACAGAGTTCCCTCAAGGCCCATGCGGTTGGACAGAGCTCTTACAGTAGAGCCTGACCCCAGAAGGTAAAGGACACCTCTTTTCATGGAGTCTGCGACGAAGGCGGCGGCCTCCTCAAGTCGAACCTGGGAGTTCTCTATGTGCCTTCCCGCCTTTTTGACCTGCATGGATCGACCGGAGATGGGAACCCTCATATAGCCGAAAAGCCTTGCCCTCACCTGGCCCATCCTGAAGAGATCTTCGTCGATATCCATGACCTCCCCGAGATGGGTCTCTCTGAGATTTCCGCTGACGTAGTCCCTGATCAATCCACCGGCCAGCTTGGGGGTTTTGGCGAAGACCGCGGAGTGGATTTTTACCCCTCCAGGAACGCCTAGGACGGGGAGCTCCTCCCCTACGACGGAGGCCACATCTCTTGCCGTGCCGTCACCTCCGGCGAATATCAGAAGGTCCACCTTCTCCTCCACCATCGCTCTAGCGGCTCTGATCGTGTCTTGACCGGTGGTTTTATCCCCAAAGCTAGGGATAACCGTGCAATCTATACCGAGAGAACCGAGAACAGCTTCCCCCATTTTCCCGGAGCAGGTTACCCACCGAACGTTCCAACCAGATCCTTCGGAAAGAGCCGAAGCCACCCTGTGATGACACTTAGGGACGGCCCCCAGGCTTATGGCCTTTTCAAGGGCCTTCCCATCGGTTCCCTTAAGGGCAACCGAACCTCCCATTCCAGCGATAGGATTGACTATGAGACCTAATTTAATCATTTAAGCCCCCCTCCCAAGAGTCTTTCTCTACCGCCAGGACTATCCTCCTGGCGGTAGAGATTTTTTATTTTTTATTAAAGTAGCCGTCATACTTCTTCTTGTAGGCCTTCCAGGTGATGGCCCATCGGGTTGGATCGTCCAGTACGTCGTGGTCTACGTGGTGTATGGTGCTGTTGTGAGGAGCTCCCTTGATGGTTTCAGGCTCGTTGTAACATTCGTAGGAGATGCGCTCCAAAATTGCACAGTATTCGTCCAGGTCCTCTTTGGAGTAGGATTCGCTGGGCTCTATGGTGCAGGGCTCCGGAATCACCCAGGGTTCGTGACTGGACCAGTAGTGGGTTCCGAAGTCAGCTATTCTACGCTGCACGTCACCGGTTCCAAAGCCCGTGTCCTCTTTCATCTTGCCCCAGGAGTAACGAACCTGCTCGATTCTGGCTCCGTGGTGAGGGTAAGCCATGGAGAGGCCCTTTATAGCGAGAAGTTTTTTCATAACGTAGTTGTTGTTCAAGATAGCTATCATGGAGGCCTCTTTAAGACCGTCGGCGCCGAGGCTCATTATCCAGGCGTAGGCCCTTATAATCGAAGGCAGGGTACCGTAAAATGACTTAACCTTTCCGCAACTTTTAGGCAGATCCCAATCCAGGGAGTAGGTATCCCCATTTTTGACCACCAGAGGAGCAGGTAGATAGTCCCTCAGATAGTCCCTTGCCGCCACAAGACCGGTAGCGGGGCCACCGCAGCCATGAGGGGATGCGAAGGTCTTGTGAAGGTTGAAGAAGGAGAGGTCGAAGTCCGCCTCTTTAGCTCGGGCTATACCCAGAAGGCCGTTGGCGTTGGCCTGATCGTAGCAACAGAGGGCACCTGCGGCCTTGGCTAATCCGGTGAACTCTTTTATTCTGCTGTTGAATATCCCCGTATCCTCTGGGTTGGTGAAAAAGATGGCCGCGGTCCTCTCCGAGAGGGCTGCCTTGAAGGCATCGAGGTCGGGAAGGCCGTCCTCATCGGGAGGTAGAACTGTGACCTTGAAACCCTTAGCGATAGGCACGGCGGCGTCGGCTGGATGAGAGTAGAAGGTTGTTATCACCTCGTCACGGTCCTCTCCTTTGTCCCTGAAGTAGGCCTTGACCATGGAGGCCATTGCCAGAGCACCGTGGGAGCCCCCACCTGGCTGCATACTGAAGTAGTCCAGTCCGCATATTTCTTTAAAACACTCCCCCAAAAGGTACATGATCTCCAGAGCTCCCTGTACGGTGGACTGATCCTGGCAGGGGTGGATATCGGCGACTTTGTGGCTGGAGACAAATCCCTCGTTAACCTTAGGGCTGTATTTCATGGTGCAAGTCCCCTGACCTATGTCTATGTTGTAATCGACCCCCAGGTTTTCCTGGGCTAAATGGTTAAAGTGTCTCAGCACCTGGAGCTGGCCCATTTCGGGAAGTTCCGGTAGATCGGTCCTCCTCATTGAGGAGGGGATGGAGGAAAGGCCGTCACCGACCTCTGCCTCTACCTCACTACCGGCACAGGGGAGAAGGATACCTCTGTGTCCAGGTTCGCTAAGTTGAAAGATGATAGGTTCATCCCAGCTGGCCTGATGAAATTTTCTGAGCTTGGTTTTCATATCCATAACGACAACCCTCCTAGACTACTCTACGAAGCTTCTTATGGCTTCGACAAGGGTCTCTATATCCCTGGGGGAGACCATCTCGGTCACACAGTAAAGGGCGGCCTGGCCGAGCTCGGGAAACTCCTTGGATATATCCTTTCCGCCGAAGATGCCCTTATCCAGCAGGTAGCGGTTTAATTCCTCCACGGTCTTCCCGGTCCCGTTTAAGTCCACGACGAACTCCTTAAAGGAGGTGGATTTAAAACGATCGACCTTCACCCCCGGCACAGAGGATAGAAGTTTCTTTGCGTAGAGAGACCGCTGCATTATCTCCCTCCCCAGATCCTCCATGCCTTTCGGCCCCATGGTGGCGAGGTAAACCCCAGCGGCGATTCCCCAAAGGGCCGCATGGGTTCCGACAAACTCTTTGCAACTATCCCTGTTTGCGAAGGAGGTCCTTTCCCACAGGACATCTCCAAAGCCCCACTCACCGTGGGAGGTAGGAGCTACGCTGAAAAGCCTGGAGGGATATTCTTCCACGATTTTGGGATCGTCGGCGGTGGCTATAAAGCCTCCCCCCGTTCCGTAGTGCATATGGATGCCCAATGGCTGAATATCGCCGCAGGATATGTCCGCACCGTATCTGGAGGGAGGCTGAAGCACCCCTAAGGAGCTGGGGTCGACGAATACCACGAACATAGCGCCGATTTTATGGGCCATCTCGGAGATAGTCTGGCCCTGAGTCTCTATGGCCCCTAAATAGGTGGGGTTCTCGACGAACACCGCCGCGACAGTTTCGTCCAGTTTCTCCGATAGATCCTTAAGGTCCACAAGGCCGGTTTCACCGTCGTATCCAACGGTCTTGATGGATAGAATCGAGTCTAGATAGGTCTCTACGACCTTCCTACGATCGGGATTAATGGCTCCGGCCATAATTACGGTCTTTCTTCCGACGATACGGGAGGCCATTCTCAAGGCGTTACCGGCTGCCTGGGCTCCGTCGTAGGTCGGTACGTTGCAGACGTCGACGTCCAATAGCTCCGCCATCATGCTTTGATACTCGAACATAGCCTGGAAGCGACCATGGTCCTCGTATGGCTCTCCCGCATAGGCGGTCAGAAACTCGCCGGAGGAGATTATTTCGTCCACGATTGCCGGTACCTGATGGCTGTAGCAACCTGCACCTAGAAAGGAGATGGCCTGTCTGACGGAGGTGTTTTTCTCAAGGATCGAGTCCATATGACGGCAAAGCTCGGCCTCGGAAAGACAGGGCTCCGGCAGGTCCATATCCCCCTTCATTCTCAGTTCCTGAGGAATGTCGACCAAGAGCTCTTCGATAGAGTCAGCCCCTATGAAGTCGAGTATTTCTTTTTTAGTCTCAGGGGATGAATTAGGTATATAGGGATGAACGATTTTTCTACAACAAGACATTTTAATCCTCCTAAAGGGTTTTATCAGGCGATTCCTCCGCCGTCCACTACCAGGCTGCTCCCGGTGACCCATGGTGCCATATCGCTACAGAGGAAGAAGACCGACTTCGCCACGTCCTCCGGCGTGCCCAGCCTCTTTATGGGCCGCTGAGCACATTCCTCCTTGTAGGATTCGTCGTAGGTGCCTCCTAGCTGTTCACATTCGCTTTTAAGCATTGGAGTGTCGATATCTCCAGGACAGACGCAGTTTACGTTAATGTTATCCGGGCCGTGGTCTATGGCCATGGCTCTGGTCATGTTCCATACTCCGCCTTTTGCTGCACAGTAGGAAATCGCCATAGGACCTCCTTTCAGACTCCAGCCAGATCCTATGTTTACGATCTTTCCACCTCCCTGTGCTTTCATGTAGGGCACTACTGCCTTGGACATCAAAAACACGCTTTTAAGGGTTACGTTAAGCGCCAGATCCCAGTCCCTTTCATCCAGGCCAACCACGTCGTTTCTGCGGGCCACACCAGCACAGTTGACCAGTATGTCGATTCTTCCAAACCTGGAGAGAACCCCCTCTACGGCGGTAACACAGCTGCTTGAGTCGGTAACATCGCAGAAGAAGAACTCTCTATCTCCCTCCACCACCCCTTTAGCCTTCCCGCCACCTTCTTCGTTTATATCGAGCATGGCCACCGAGACACCAGCCAGTGCAAAAAAACGAGAAATGCCCAGCCCTATACCGGAAGCGGCTCCCGTTATAAGGGCCACCTTTCCCCTCATTCCAAAAGACTCGTTAAGATCCAACATTCACCCAAAACCCCCTTGGTCGATAAGTATACAAGGAATACAACGAATACTATGTATATACACCACCTCCCTGGACCGTGTCAAGAGGCTTTTTGTTTAACTTGCTAAAACCGTTGGCTTGTCAAACTCGTACAGTTCTAGTATGATTTGCCGAGTTTTACGAGAGAAGTCTCGCAAAGCCCTGCTACCTCTCAGGGCGACAGGACGTCGCCCCAAGCCGATAAGTAAAACAAAAAACGGTGAACATCAATAGGGAAGAATTATTGGAAGGGAGGAATATAGATGAAGGATCCAGTACAGTTCAACACCACTTCGGACTACGTTTATCACCAGCTGCGAAACCAGATAATCACGAAAAAGCTGAGAGCCGGACAACGCCTCCCCGAAATAACCCTGGCAAAACAACTTGAAGTAAGCAGGACGCCGGTAAGAGAGGCATTGAGAAGATTGGCTAACGAAGGAATGGTCCAGTTAATCCCTAACGGTGGAGCGAGGTTACTGGCACCTACGAAAGAGGAGATCGTAGGGACCTACGAGGTTAGAGATTATTTAGAGCGTCTTGCGGTAAAAAAAGCGGCTTCTCGTATAACACCTCTACAGATCTGTAGGCTTGAAGAACAGATCGAGCTGGAGGAAAAGAGCTTTCAGGAAAGGGATTTAGAGTCGTATCTGGAGGTAAATAACTCTTTCCACAGGATAATAGCCGAGGCCTCGGGGAACATAATCTTAGCGGATTACATAGATAACGTCCTATCCAGGACTTACGTCTTTTTGGTCTTCTACGAAACTTTTTTTGATTTCCAAACCAACCCAAGCCTAGACGAACACAGAGCGATATTGAAAGCCCTCTCGGATCACGACGAGGATCTATCGGTAAAACTGATGGAAGATCATCTTTCCCTTTCCCTCAAGGGACTGGCCCCATAGAGGGACTATAGAATCCCTCCTAACCGACAAAAAAAGCGAGCAGGCAAAGGTTTAAAAACCCTGCCTACTCGCTTTTACAGCATACTAGAGAACTTGCCTAACGTCTCCACGAGAAAAGATTGCTCTTCGTCCGTAAGCTTTAAGGCTATTTTCTTTACTTTCTCCCTCTGTTTCTCGGCGTGCTCTCGAAAATAGGCCTCTCCCTTTTCCGACAGGACTATCTTGTACGATCTTCTATCGAGATCGTTTCTACATCTTTCAACCAGCCCCATATCCTGCAGGCGATCGACCATCACAGTGACTGTGCCGGTGGTCAACTCCATCTTCTCGGCTATATCCTTCATTCTGAGGTTTTTGTTTCTCCCGATAACACCGATAGTCCTCATCTGCGCAGGCGAAAGTCGGCCTAGCTTTGCTACCGCTCCCTCCCAACTATAAAACCTTTCACAGAACTCGACGACCTGCTCGGTCATCTCTTCCAATATCTGATCGCTCAACTTCCGTTCACCTCCATATTCTCCCAAGAGAGTACCAGAAGGTTATACCACAGCTACAAAACAAAATCAAATGGCTTGATAGTCATTCAAACACTAATTCGAAAAAAATTTTGACCAAAATAAAAAAGGCAGATCAACCTACGATCTGCCTTTTAGACGCTTCTGCTGTTTATAACCAGATGGACACCACAACTGGATCCCCCGAAGGAGTAAGGGAGAATAATATGAGCCGTATCGTCGGACTCTACCTGCCTTATCTTATCGCCACAGAAAGTCTGAGGAGGGGTTATGTCTATCGCAAAGCCACATTGGCTCATCTCAAGGGCCATTCTGCCAGCTACCATGTTGAGCATTTCACCGATGCAACTCATCGCAATCTCATTTCCAAGATCAGGAGGGATCAATCCACCGGTCAGAGCGGAGACGTATTTATCAAATCCATCCTGGGCCAGTATGACCGATAGGCCACCTCTGACGTTTCCAACAACCCCTATGACGGAGATAACTACACCGTAGGGAATCGAGTAGGAAAGAGAGGTCTCCCTCTTAAGAAAATGAACATCAACCCCTACAGATTCATTAAAACGATAAAATCCCCTCTGGACCGATTGGACCAGGGCAGTCAGAGTTTCTATAGGAACTTTCCGAAATTCTCTTCCTGGATCGCTCATCTATATCCCCTCTCACCATAAATTGGAGTAACGATAAAAAAACTCCAGGACGACCACAAAAGACCTTTACGCCTCAAAATTACACCGTTACAGCGGGAACCAAAGAGGATCCCATATCAGGGATCCTCTTGTGAACTACCCCCACTTATAGAAGTGGGGGCTTCCTGGTCAATATCTCTAACGAGACAAGTTTCCCCAGGCTCTGAAGGTCGTCCCGACCTCGTGAGTACCAAAGCTACACTGCCGTGCTAATTTCGGTGGGCAAAGCTAGTTTCAGTAAGTTTTGTGCCGCATTTACGTCCCTGTCGTGGCGAACGCCGCAGCTTGGACACACCCACTCCCTTAGAGCTAAATCCTTTACCAGTGGGTTTTTGTAGCCACATTCAGAGCACAGTTGGGAGCTGGCATAATTTGCCCCAGCTATTATC
>NZ_FXBB01000011.1 GCF_900177735.1 Dethiosulfovibrio salsuginis
CCATGTCTATGGCTCTCGATGGTCAGATTCTCTTCCTGGATGGGGCGACTGAATAGTTACGTTGGAGGTATAATCTCCATTCTAAGATGTAATTTATCCGACGTAGGTGGAAAATATTCCCTTACGAGATATGGCGCTAGCTAAAAATAACGTGAGGTGATCGTCTGTGGGAAGGTTTTTTAGCAGGTCTTTTTTGTTGAAGGTTTGTCTGCCGGTGGGCTTGGTCCTGGGGGTGATGGCGTTCAAGCCATCGAGGGATTGGGTAAAACAGGTCTTTTTGATGTTTCAGCTTTTGGACGTAAACCTGATAAGGGGATATATCCTGTCCTTCGGTATATGGGCCCCTGTGATGTCATTTTTCCTCATGGTATTTCAGTCGGTGGTAGCTCCTCTCCCGGCGTTTTTGATAACCTTCGCCAACGCAGGGCTCTTCGGGTGGTGGAAGGGGGCCATACTGTCCTGGTCCAGCGCCATGGCAGGGGCGGCCCTGTGTTTCTTTATCGCAAAATGGTACGGAAGAAAGCCGGTTGAGCGCCTGACATCCAAGGCGGGACTTGAGGGAGTGGACCGCTTCTTCGACCGTTACGGCAATTACGCGGTTTTCATAACGAGGCTGCTTCCCTTCGTGTCCTTCGACATAGTTAGCTACGGCGCCGGGCTGACCTCCATGAGGTTCTGGCCATTTTTTCTGGCGACAGGATTGGGTCAGCTGCCGGCGACGATAGTCTACTCCTACGTGGGGGGAATGTTGACCGAGGGGACGAGAAAATTCGTCCTGGGCCTTTCCCTGCTTTTCGTTTTAACCGCATTGGTCGCGCTGTGGAAGAAGATATATAGGGATCGCAGAGACCCGGAAAGCTGCGTCGATTTTTCTACTGGAAAATGACCGAGGCTACTTTTCCATGGGCATATCCTCGTTTCCACCCCACTCGTATATGGATCCCTCGTAGTTTCTGACTCGCTCAAAGCCGACGGCTCTGAGGACCGAGGTTACGTACCCCGATCTTATTCCCATCGTTCAGTAGACCGTGAAGGAATCCTCAGGTGTCAGGGCAAATCTATCCTTCATGATGGACCTGATCTCCTCAGGTGACCTGGGGCTGCCGTCTTTGTTCAGGATATCCAGCCACAACATCCATTTTGCCCCTGCTATGTGGCCTCCTCTGGGTTCCCCGGCGTTGGTGCTGCCGTCGAACTCCTTCTTCGTCCTGGTGTCTATGAGCAGCTCCACGCCGAGGGATTCATGCACCTGGTCCATCGTAGCGTACCATGAACGATCGTAATCGTGAAGGGTCAGGGCTCCCTCGTCGGAGGGAGAGGGCTTGGTGACCTCCCTCGTCAGCTCGTATCCTAACGAACTGTAGAGTGGCAATCCACCGTAGAGGAGCTTTACGTTCTTCATACCGGCCATCCTAAGCTGCCAGAAGTTACGCCCGTCCGCCCCTGGCCCCTTGAACATGTCGGAGTAGAGCACGACGATAGAGTCATCGTTGATGCCGAGCTCCCTCAGTTTGGGCCCGAGCTCTTCGATAGGCAGAGACGTCCCCCATCCCGGGTCACCGGGCTTTCCCACCGTTTTGGAGAAGAAGTGGAAGCCGACGTGAACCGCCCCTGGGATGTGTCCCTTACCGTATACCTTGGGGTTGTTCCCGTCCAGAAGGACTAACTTGGGATCCCCCAGCATGGAGTGAAGCTTCTGGGGCGTTATGAAGTACTCGGGATGAAGAAAACCGGATAGGTCCGGCTCCTCGGCCCAAGCCGCCACAGATATGACCAGCACGAACATGGCAAGCCACGTTCGCATCAAGACATGTTTCATTAAAAAAAACTCCTTTCGCATGAAAATAAAATTACAATACGACCCCTACGAATGGATATTATACACACTATGACTAACGGTGACTAGAGCTATGAAGTTGATTGGGGGCGATCCACCTGAAACTGAACGAGACTGAGCTGTCAAAGCTGCGGCTTTTTGCGGATAGGTGCGTCGATTGCGGCCTGTGCCTGAAGGGATGCACGATGTCCGACGAGTTGAGAGACGGTCCTAAAAACGTCATATCCCGCTTCCTGACGGAAGGCACCATCGACGACGACTGGGCCTTTAGGTGCTCACTATGCGGTTACTGTTCAACCGTCTGCCCCACAGGAGCGGACCTGAGATCGGTCATGATCGCGCTCAGGGAGGCATCCTGCAAAAAGCCTCCGCTCAGAATGAAAAAGATTTTCGCAGGAGTCCTTCTCTTCCAGTTCATGGCGACATGGAGATATATGGGAACGCCTCCGGTGTTTCCTAAAAAAAGGGGCAAAAGACTGTTTTTTCCCGGCTGCGCCATGGCATCCTCCGACCCGGAGTTAGCCCTCAAGACGTGGAGGGCGTTGATATCCATGGACCCCGACATGGGGATCATGGTGGATTGCTGTGGAACCCCTGCTTCGTCCCTAGGACGAAGGGACATCTTCGAGAGGATAAGGGGCAGGCTCGAAAAAACCCTGACCGTCTGGGGAGTGGAGGAGATCATCGTGGCCTGTCCCAACTGTCTGAAGGCCCTATCGTCCCTCCCAGTGAAGGTGACCCCTGTGTGGGGATACCTGGAAAATACCATATCCGGCTTACAGGCCCTAGAGGGCAAGGAAGCCATGTTTCACGCTCCATGTCCTCTTAGGGACGAGAACAGGGAGTTGGCCGAGGTCGAACGGTTGGCCAGGACCCTGTTCCCCTCCATACGCACAAAACCCTACGGAGCTAACGGCGGGATGTGTTGCGGAGCCGGAGGAATGGTCCCTATCGTGCATCCTAAAACGTTCTCCGATTGGTCCAGGAGGATCTCCGATTACAGGAAGGACGGGGAGATCGTCCTGTGCTGCTGCCAGAGCTGCGTCGACGCCATGGGAGGACGGGATGCCGACGTGATCCACCTCCTGAGAGCAATGCTCGGTGGGGAGGCTCCCCCACCTCCGACGAGCCTCGGCAGGTGGATCAACCGCAGAAAACTGAGAAGGGCCATATTAGGCAAACAAAATTGGAGGGGTTCTTTATGACTTGGAAGATAGACGTCAAAACAGGGGAAATACTGAAAAAAGGCTCAGATGGGTCGAGCATAGACAGAGATGAGGCCCTTTATCTCATGGCTCTCCCGTTGGGCTCGAAGGAGACCTACGGCCTCATGGAGGCCGCCGATTACCTCTCCAGGGAGACGTTCCAGAATAAGGGGGAGAGACACTTTCACATAGGGCTGAACGTGGCGCCCTGTCCTCTCAACTGTAGCTTTTGCTCTTTGACCGTAAAGGCGGGGATATTCAAGGACTCCATCGACTTCTCCGACGATCAGATACTGGAATGGGCCAGATACGGTGAGTCTCAAAAGGCCGACTCGCTCAACCTCATGACGACGGGGAACTTTCCCATGGAGCGGCTTTTACACGTCGGCAGGATGCTGAGGGACAAGGTGAACGTGCCCCTTGTGGCAAACACCAGGGACATAAACCACGAGGAGGGCGAGGCCCTGCTCGACGCCGGTTTCGTCGGGGCCTATCACGCTGTAAGGCTGGGGGAGGGCAGGGACACCCCTCTGAAAAGAGACAAGAGGATCGAGACGATAAAGGTGTTCAGGGACGTGGGGCTCAAATGGATGAACTGCGTGGAGCCGGTGGGGCCTGAGCACGAGGCGGAGGAGATAGTGGACCTCATGTTCCTCGCCAGGGAATACGGGGCCACCTACAGCGGGGTGATGAGGCGGGTCAACTTCCCTGGCTCCCCTATGGAAAAGTTCGGAATGATAACCGAGCGAGAGATGGCCAGGATGGTGGCGGTGTCCCGACTGGTGATGGGGACGGTTCCCAAAGCCCACTGCACCCACGAGCCCAACTCCCTTTCCCTGATCGCCGGGGCCAACCTGCTCTTCCCTGAGGTTGGCTCCAGCCCCAGAGACGGCGAGGCTGACACCGCCAAGGGAAGAGGCAACACCGTCGAAAGCTGCGACAAAATACACATAGAGACCTGCTGGGACCCGGACAAAAGGTCAAACTGTTTCTAGCAGTAACCGCAAACTCACCTTTGAGTCCCCTCGGAGAGACCGTTCCGACGGCGCCCTGTCTCGCCCGGACGTATACTCGACCTGCCTGTTCCGTACGAACCGCCTCGGAGGGCACGTCCTGTGCCCCCTCGGCTTGGGGCGACGTCCTGTCGCCCCATTCATACTACACGACGGCAGGTCGAGTATACGGGCTCGAATGGGCTTCGTCGGAACGATCTCTCCGAGGATCAGAGTTTTAGAAGTTCCCCTAATAGAAAGTAAAAAACCGAAAGGACGTGGCTGTGTGAAAAAGATCATCGCTTTAGGCTTGCTATGTCTCTGTCTGATCTCGCCTGCGTTCGCCGAAAGACCTGTCAAGGTGGGCACCTGGAAGACCGCCCAGACGATCCAGCCCTTTTTCTACGGCGACTACACGTCGAGGGACATCGAGATCCTCTCCTTCACAAACCCGGCGGACCAGAAGACCGCCCTTTTGGCTGGAAACCTGAGCATGTGCGGTACGACCCTGGCCCACGCTATACACTCGGCCTCCCAGGGACAACCGGTGGTTCTGGTGGCGTCGCTTTGCAACCGATGTTCCGCCCTGGTTGTGAGAAAAGACGGCCCCGTAGAGAAGGTCTCCGATCTAAAGGGCAAAAAGATAGGCTACGTGCCTGGAACCATGCACGAGATCCTGCTGCGGGAGACCTTATCCCGAAACGGTCTGTCCCCCGACAGGGACGTGACCCTGGTCAGAATAGACTTCTTCGACATGGGAACGGCTCTGGCAAGAGGCAGCATAGACGGCTTTTTGTCCGGCGAGCCCTTCCCCACCATAGCCGTTACCGAGGGATACGGAAGGATACTGTCCTACCCCTACTACGACGACAGCGTGGGAACCATAAACGCAGGAATGCTGGTGACAGAGGAGACCGTAAGGGAGAATCCCGAGCTGGTACTGGACCTGGTGAGGGGCCACGCTATGGCGACGGAGAGCCTAAAGGCCAACCTCGATCTGTGGTTTAAAAAGGCCGTCTCTTTCGGGACCGAGAGGTCGGTTATGGAGGAGGCTTCCTCCAACATAGAGCTCTCCTGGGATATGGACGAGGCCTTCGTGAAGAGGGCTAAGGCCCTCGGTGCAAGGATGGAGGCCCTGGGGGTCATAGACCGTCAGCCGGACTACGAAAGGCTCTTCGACCTCTCCTTCGTCAAAAAGGTCAAAGAGGAGAGGGGACTTTGAGGGGAAAGCACCTGTTACTTCCCTGGATAATACCTATCGGCCTTATATCTGTGTGGTTATGGGCCAGTCGCACCGGGATTGTCCCCACCTATCTCCTGCCCGACCCGGCTCAGATAGGGAGGTCGGCCTGGACCTACATCTTCGGCGAGATCGGAAGCGCCCCTTATGCCGGAAGGTTCCATGGCGACCTATGGGCCAGCTCTGTCCGGGTGATCGGGGGATTCGCCCTGGCAGTCGCCCTGGGCATTCCACTGGGGGTGGTGTCCGGCAGGGTCCCTGCTGTGAGGAGCCTGCTGGGGACAACTATAAACGGCCTTCGATCGGTGCCGGGGATAAGCTGGCTCCCTCTGGCTATGGTGTGGTTCGGAGTCGGAGTTAAGACCACCGTCTTTCTGGTGGCCCTGGCGTCGTTCTTCCCTATATACCTTAACACCGCCATCGGGGCCAGAAACGTCGACTTCATCCTGTACCAGGCCGGAGCCACCATGGGAATCGGCAGATTTAGGGGGGTCTACGATATTCTCCTTCCAGCGGCAATGCCTCAGATACTGAGCGGCCTGAGGCTGGGGCTCGGGACGTCCTGGGCCTATCTGGTCCTGGGAGAGCTGACAGGGGTCCCCTTCGGCCTCGGCGCTTTGATAATGGACGCCAGGATGATGGGAAGGATAGACATGATAATAGTCGGCATAGTGGCTATAGCTGTCATGGGAAGGGTCAGCGACCTTCTTTTGACCCAGACTATGAAGTTTTGTTTTAAATCGGCGAGGCGGATGGCATGAGTTTAGGGCTGAACCCATCGCCACCGACCCTGTCGGTCAAAGGCATCAGCAAGGGCTTTTCGGAGAAAGGCGGAGAGCTCCAGGTCCTCTCGGACGTCACCTTCGAGATCGAGAGGGGGGAGCTGGTCTGCGTCCTTGGGCCAAGCGGATGCGGCAAGAGCACTCTGCTCAAGATCGTGGCTGGGCTGGAGGCTCCCGACGAGGGGACCGTGGAGGTGGATGGCAGGGCGGTATCGACCCCGGGGAGCGACAGGTGCGTGGTGTTCCAGGAGGACGCCCTCTTTCCCTGGCTGACGGTCTCGGAGAACGTGGCCTTCGGAGCGAGAGGAAGGATGTCAAAGTCGGAGCTGAAGTCGGAGGTCGACGGCTATCTGGATATGACCGGACTATCCCGCTTCGCCGACTACCTTCCCAGGGAGATTTCCGGCGGCATGAGACAGAGGGTCGCCCTCGCCAGGGTCCTAATACTGAAGCCCAAGGTTTTGCTGATGGACGAGCCATTCGGGGCGCTGGACGCACAGTCCAGGGAGGCCATGCAACGGCTGTTGCTGTCCATCGTAAAGGACCTCTCCCACACGGTGATGTTCATAACCCACGATGTGGCAGAGGCGGTGGCAATAGCCGATAGGGTTATAGTCATGGACAGGTCGCCGGGCAGGATAAGCTCCATCGTAACGGTGGAGGACCAGGCCGAGACCCACTCCAGGCTGAGGGCAATTATGCATAGCCTGTAGCCCCCTTGAGAGGAAGTGTTTTTAATGGACAGGGTGATAGTGTTCGTCAAATGGCCCGAGCCGGGCAGGGCGAAAACCAGGCTGATTCCAGCTCTGGGGCCTCAAGGTGCCGCCGAGCTGCACGATAAAATGGCCAGGAGGACCCTTTCTTCCGTGAGGCGAGGAGCCAAAAGGGCAGGTTGTTCGGTGGAGGTCCGATCCACCGGCGCGGTGACAGAGCGATTTCGAGGTTGGCTTGGAGACGACCTCTCTGTCGTGGACCAGGGCGACGGCGACCTAGGGGACCGAATGGCTCTGTCGGTATCCGACTCCCTCGATGGAGGGATAAAAAAGGTGCTTCTCCTGGGGACCGACTGCCCCGACCTGGATCCCTCTTTTATACATCACGCCATGGGCCTTCTCGAAGGCCATCCGGTCGTAATGGGCCCAGCATCCGACGGAGGGTACTACTGTCTGGGAATAGATCTATCCAAGGTGGGGGAGAGGGCTTTAGGGCTGTTCCGTGGCGTTCCCTGGAGCTCCAGCGCGACAGGAGAGGCCACATTGGATAGGGCTCGCTCTCTAGGGTTGAAGGTGGCCAGGCTTCCTGTCCTCAGCGACGTGGACAGGCCCGAGGACCTTCCCGTGTGGGATAGGGCTTGCCAAAAGATATCGGTGATTATCCCCACCCTGAACGAAAGGGACGGCATATCGATGTGCATAAGGTCCGCCCTGGGTGCCCAGGACGTGGAGGTCATAGTATCCGACGGAGGCAGCACCGACGGGACCATCGAGGTCGCCGAGAGCTATGGGGCCAAGGTGGTCCGTTCCCCTAAGGGCAGGGCCGCCCAGATGAACGCTGGAGCCAAGGTGGCGTCGGGGGATATCCTGCTGTTTCTCCACGGCGACAGTATCCTTCCATGGGGTTACGGGAGGTTGGTTCGGGAGGCTCTGAGCGACAAAAAACTGTCCCTAGGGGCCTTTTCTCTCAAAATAGGCCTGGCCGGAGAGCTGAATGACCCCGAGTTTCGCTCGTCGATGGACATGATCTCATTCTGGGCCAACGTCAGGTCGAGGTGGCTGTCCCTGCCCTACGGGGATCAGGGTTTTTTCATGGGGAAATCCCTCTTTCACCGTCTAGGGGGCTTCCCAGAGATGCCCCTTCTCGAGGACGTGAGCCTGGTCAGATCGGCGTCGAAGGTCGGCAGGATAGGGACCATTTCGGCGACGATCCGCACCTCCTCCCGTCGCTGGCGAAAACTGGGCGCGGCTAGGACGTCGATCCGCAACTCGATGATAATGCTAGCCTGGGCGATAGGGGTATCCCCAACTACATTGGCTGGGTGGTATAGGGCGGATAAACCGAGAAAAGGGGGAGTTTCGTCTTGAAAGGTAGACCGATAAACAGGATCCTTGTCGTCGCAGGTGGGCTTATAGCCCTATTCGCCGCGCTTCGTCTGTGGGGGATAGATGGAAGCTGGTTTAGCGAGGAGAACATCCTTTCCTTCGGCCCGATGGCTCCCCTGGTCTTCACCGCCATGTTCTCTATCGCTGTCATACTTGCCGTCCCAGGTGGTCCCATAACCCTACTGGCAGGCAGCCTCTTCGGCGTGATCCAGGGGACGATCGTCGTATCGGCAGGGTCCACCATAGGGGCGATGGCGGCCTTTCTCATTGCCAGATATGCCGCCAGGGACCACGTGGCCCGATGGCTCGCCGACAATCCAAGATTCCTGAAGCTCGACGAGATGATCAGGAAAAAGGGCTTTATAGTAGTGGCGTTGGTCAGGCTGATACCGCTCTTTCCCTTCAACCTCATAAACTACGGCATGGGACTGACGTCGGTGTCCTTCGGATACTACCTGTTCATGTCGTGGCTGTGCATGCTGCCTGGAACTATCCTCTACGTGACTGGAGGGGACGTCTTCAAGCGATTCTTTGTCGGTGGAGACCTATCGTGGCAGGCGATATCCCTCTGCGGTGCGATAGCCCTATGCCTGAGTGGGGCCTATCTATTGCTGAAAAATTCATTAAGAGGACGGCTTTGAAAGCCGTCCTCTTTCTGCAAAATTAAACCTCGAAATTGCCCTTAACCAAAACCTTCCCGTCCTTCATGGAAGTCCGCCCCCTCGATAGGACGTGGAGAAGCTCCAGGCCCTCACCCAGCACCACCGTATCGCCGTCGAAGCCAGGGGCTAGCCTGCCCTTGCCCCTCAGGCCCAGGTGGTCGGCCACGTTTTTGGTCGCCATGGAGACCATGGTCTCCAAAGGAGCGATATCCGAAAGGACCGTTGCCCTGATCTGGTTAAGTATGGAGTCGGGAGTACCTACCCCCATCCCTATCATACGCTTGTTCTCGTCGAAGACCGGAAGGCTGCCGTTGCCGTCGGAGCTTAGGGTGACCCGAGACATATCAGCCCCGGCCTTGAACAGCCTCTCCACGGAGGACGGTGTATCGTCCCCGGCGGTGAGATCCACGTGTCCTCCCTCGGAGATAAACCTGATTCCGTCCTCCAGGAGCTCGTCACAACGGCTGACGTGGGTCGGCAGGAAGTGGGGCATGGGGATATCGGTCCCACTCAGGGCCTCCCTCAACGGTTCAAGCCCCGATGACTCTGACCCCATGTGGACACACACGATGCCCGGTTTTCCCGATATCATCCCAGCCACCCTGACGTCTGACACCAGCCGCCGAAGCTCCTCGAGCGACGGATGGGAACACCGGTGATCCGACAGGGCCATCTTCACCCCTATGACCTTGTCTATCAGGGCTATATCCCTCATGACCGAGCCGGTCAGGGTCGGAGAGGGGATCTGATAGGAGCCGGTGTAGATCCAGGTGCTAAGCCCCTCCTCCTCAAGCCCTCTGGCCTTGGCCAGAAGCTCCTCCAGGGAGCGACATATTCCGTCGGTACCCAACAGCCCTACAGCCCCGGTGATCCCGGCCTTCACGAAGGACGAAAGCTGGGCCGGAGGGGTCCTGAAGGCAGGACCTCCCTCGCCTCCCGCGCCGTTGAAGTGGTTATGCTGGTCTATAAGGCCAGGTACCACCTTACAGCCGGAGCAGTCCAGGATTGAAAGGTTCGGCACCGCCGACAGGAAGGACCTGTCGATGGAGGGCTGTATGGAGGCCACCTTGCCGCCCAAAATGAGAAGGTCCATTTTCCCCAGGTATTCCGGCCCATAGACCTCTCCACCGGTCAAAAGAGCGTTTCGACTCGCCGTTCGATCATCTATCACTCTTTGGTCCCCTTATTCGTGCGCATGATGCCTATCCCGGTGAAACCGTAGATCCAGGCTACGATCGCTCCGGCGTAGCACATAACCGCCCATGGCAGGTACTGAAGCACCGGCACGTCAAGGACCGAGGACATGTAGATACCGGCGGCGGACCAGGGGACTATGGACACTATGACAGTGCCCGAGTCCTCCAAGGTACGGGAGAGAATTCTTCTGTCCACGGAAAGCTCGTCGCAGAGGTCTTTGTACATGGTCCCAGGCATGATTATGCTCAGGTAGGAGTTTCCAGTTCCAAGGGCGGTGATTATTCCCGTCAGGGACACGGAGAATATAAACTTGCCTACACTGCTCTTTATGAACCTCTCTCTGAGAGCGGTGGTCACTATTTTTATGGTTCCCGAGTATTCAAGCTGTCCAGCGAAGATGTAGGCGAAGAACACCACCGCCACCGCACCGGCCATGAAGGAAAATCCACCTCTGTTCAGAAGCTTGTCCACCGCCTCCGCTCCTGTAGCGAGAGAGGGTCCCTTCGCCATTATGGAGACTATCTTTGACAGGCTGTTGCCCTGCATCATGGCGAGAGGTGCGGCGGCTATCATGGAAACCCAAAGTACGGGAAGGGTCGGGTAGCGCATGTAGGCCAGCACCAGCAGAAGCACCGGGGGGATAAGGACCACCGGACCGAGGTTGAAGTTCCCCTGAATGGCGGAGATAATCACGTCTATCTTGGACATGTCCATCTCCCCGACGCTCCTGGAGCCCACTACGCCGTATATAGCTAGGCCGATCAAAAAGGCCGGCAGAGTGGTCCACAGCATGGACTTGATATGGTCGATCAGATCCGCCTCGGCGGTCGCAGCCGCCAGAACAGTGGTGTCGGAGACAGGGCTCATTTTATCCCCGAAGTAAGAGCCTGCTACTACCGCCCCCGCTGCCGCAGGGAGGGGAACCCCAAGGCCGTAGGCTATTCCCATGAAGGCCACGCCAAAGGTGGCGGCGGACCCCCAGGACGTTCCGGTCAGCACCGACGACATGGCGCAGATTATGGCGGCGGAGACCAGGAAGGTCTTTGGTGTCAGTATCTGAAGCCCCAGATATATGAGGTATGGGACCGTCCCGGAGGCCATCCAGAGGGCTATCATAGGACCGACGGTGAGCAGTATTAGGATAGCCCCAGAGGCCCTGGCTATCATGGGGATAACCCCTCCGTCGAAAAGCTCCGTCCAGGTAAAGCCGTAGCCGAAGATGTAGATCGCCGACGTCACCACCGACACCATCATTATAAGAATGGCGGTATCAAAACCCATAAAGAGCTTGCCGACTATCATCATCGCTAAAATGGTAAAAAGTATAAAAACCGAGCCCTTGAGGCCAACCTCCCTGTGTGCTGAACCACTTTCCTTCACA
This sequence comes from Dethiosulfovibrio salsuginis, assembly GCF_900177735.1. Lineage (NCBI taxonomy): Bacteria > Thermotogati > Synergistota > Synergistia > Synergistales > Dethiosulfovibrionaceae > Dethiosulfovibrio > Dethiosulfovibrio salsuginis. The sequence continues at coordinate 11,396 of NZ_FXBB01000011.1, forward strand.
AAAACCATCTCCCTTCGCTTTATGAATCCCTTGTATGTATCCATAAACAGAATAAGCTCTAACGGCTAGGCTGTCAATAGAGAACTATCGGAATCACATAAACAAAAGAGAGGGGCCATAAATGGCCCCTCTCTTTTGTTGACAGGACGATCAGACTATCCTGGACCGTCCTCCGTATTTATTCATCTCACCTGGAGGAAGGTAGCGTTCCTCCATCTCCCTTATCTCATCAAGCCCTACGATATCCACGAAATCGCCGAAAGACATCAGCCTCGCCATAAGCGACTCGGAGAGGCCGTTTTTTCTGAGTTCCTCCATGCTTTCCCTCAAGGCCGCCGCCGCGGCGAAAAGAGGGGTCACAGGGTACATGACGTACTTAAAGCCCATAGCCTCGGCCTCGGACGTCGATATTAGAGGGGTCTTTCCACCCTCGACTAGGTTGAGCATCAGAGGTATCGGTATCTCCCTGACGGCCCTCTCCATCTGCTCTATCGTCTCGAGGGCCTCGACGAAGACCATGTCCACGCCTAGGTCAGCAGCGGATCTAGCCCTGTCGATGGCGTCGTCGAATCCCGACACTGCCACAGCGTCGGTCCTGTAGACGATCAGGGCGTCTTTATCCTCTCCGTCCCTGGCGAACAGGGCGGCCCGGAGCTTTCCCATCATCTCTTCCTTGGAGACGATCGCCTTTCCTGCCATGTGACCACATCTTTTTGGGATAACCTGATCCTCTAGAAAAAGACCTGCTGCACCAGCCCAGATATACTCACGGACCGTTCTGTCGACGTTAACGGCGTTTCCAAAACCGTTATCGGCATCCCCGATGATGGGGACGTCGACGGCCCTGACCATGCGGTGAAGCTGATCCCTCATCTCGGTCATGGATAGAAGGCCCACGTCTGGCCTTCCCAGAAGAGAGGCCGCCGTGCCGTACCCAGTATGTTGAAGCACCTCGAACCCAGCCATCTCGCATATCCTGGCGCTGAGGGCGTCGAACACCCCTGGAGCTACAACGATACCTGGCTCGGCAAGCCTCTTTCTGAGCCGTTTCCCCTTGGTCATTTTTTACACCTAGCGGATAGATGGCTGTTGACCGCCAGCCCCATTTCCTTCATCCTCGCAGCGACCTCAAGGACCTTATCAAGCCTGACCCCTGTAGACACGCCGATCCTCTCGAAGAAGTTGACCATATCCTCGGTAGCCACGTTGCCTGCGGCCCCTGGAGCGAAGGGGCATCCTCCCAGCCCTCCTGCTGCGGAATCGAAACGATAGAACCCGAGGTCCATCGCCGCCATGGTGTTCACCATAGCCATTCCGTTCGTGTCGTGGAGGTGAAGGAAGAAGGGATATTCGCCAAAACGACTTCGAACCTCCGTGAGGGTCTTCGTCAACATTAGTGGGTCGCAGGTTCCAACGGTATCGGCCAGAGTGATGGAGTCCACGCCGATCTCCAAGGCTTCCTCCACTATTTTTACTACGGCTTGAGGGTCGACCGGGCCGTCGAAGGGACATTCGAATGAGGTCGCGACAGATACCCCCAGTGCGGTATCTCCCTTTATGGAGGCCACCGACCTCAGCTCGTCCATAGATTCCCTGACCGATCGCCTGGTGTTAGCCATATTGTGGGCCTCGCTGGCTGAGACGACGAACCCAACCGCGTCGGATCCTACAGCCAGAGCCCTCTCCGCTCCCTTTAGGTTCGGTATCAGAACTATGGACTCCACCTTGCCCCTCCAACGACGGTTGAAGTGCTCCATTACCTCCGATGCGTCGGCCATCTGAGGTATCGCCTTTGGACTTACGAAGGAGGTCACCTCCATGATCGAAATCCCGGTCTGGGCCATGGCGTCCACCAGGGCTATTTTTTCCTCCGTTGGGATAAAATCCCTCTGGCTCTGAAATCCGTCCCTGGGACAGACCTCCCTTATCTGGACGTTTGATGGAAGCTTTTTATCGAACATCAGATGACGCCCTGAGAGCGAAGGTCCTCTACCTCCGCCTCGGTCAGACCGAGAAATTCACAGTAGACCTGGGAGTTATGCTCTCCCAGTACAGGGGAGGGCGTCCTTATCTCCGCTGGCGTGCCGGACATCTTGATATGGTTGCCTGTCAAGGTGGTCATGCCAGCCACAGGATGGTCCACAGGGACGAACATTTTTCTATCCCCTGCTATGTGGGGATCGCTGGTCACCTGATCGATGGACATTATGGGGGCGCATGGAATCCCCGCCTCATCCATCAAACGACAACAGTTCTGAACGGTGTTGCCCATGGTCCATTCCTCGATGATCGGCTTAATCTCGTCGTGATGGGCCACCCTGTCTCGAACCCTGAGGTATTTGGGGTCCTCCGCGATCTCAGGCCGCCCTATAAGGGAACACAGGCTCTGCCACAGCTTGTCGTTGGCCGCCCCTATAACCATACTGCCATCGGAGGCACGGAAGGAGTCGTAGGGATAGGTGGACTCGTAGCGGTTCCCTATGCGCTGGGGGACCCTGCCCTCCACAAGATAGATCATGTTTATTATCTCCAGGCTTGCCACGGCCGAGTCGACCAGGGCCACGTCTATCTTCTGTCCCTCTCCTGTCAGGTTTCTGCCGTTTACCGCCGCCAGTATCCCTATGGCACAGGAAAGTCCGGCAAGCACGTCTCCCATGGCGGTCCCGGTCCTGGTCGGTTCCCCTCCCGGCCAGCCGGTGGTGCTCATGAGTCCGCTCATCGCCTGGGCTATTATGTCGTAGCCAGGACGCATCTTGTAGGGTCCAGTGTGTCCAAAACCGGAAATCGCGGCATAGATGATTTTAGGGTTTATTTTTTTCATGTCTTCATAACCAAACCCCAGTTTCTCCATCGTGCCAGGGCGGTAGTTTTCCACGACTATATCGGCCTTTTTTACCATCTCGGCGAAAATATCCTTGCCCCTTTTGTGCTTGAGGTTAAGGGTCACTCCCCTCTTGTTTCGGTTGAGGTTCATGTAGTAGGCGCTTTCTCCCTTGACGAAGGGCCCCATCTGTCTCGTGTCGTCGCCTGTCTCCGGCACCTCTATTTTTATGACGTCCGCCCCCATATCGGCGAGCAGCATTGTGCAGAAGGGACCAGCCAGAACCCTGGTCAAGTCCAGAACCACCAAATCGGATAGCGCACCTTTAATCACCGTCGTCACATCTCCTTTTTTACAAAAAATCCACCGTTTCCCCTTTTACGTAAAGACCTCAGTGCATCACCGACGGAAGCCACGTGCTCAAGGTCGGGAACGCCATCACTATGATCAACATAACTACAAGCAGAAGCATGAAAGGAAGCACACCGGATATGATCTCCCCCATACTGATGTCCTTTCTCAGGCCCTTTATCACGTAGAGGTTCATTCCCACCGGTGGAGTTATTAGCGCCATGGTCATGTTGACCGTAAGTATGATGGCATACCAGATAGGATCTATGTGCAGCGCCAAAAGTATCGGCGTGACCAGCGGCATGGTAAGCAGCACGATGGACACCGTCTCAAGGACCATTCCCAGGATGACCATCAGCAGGTTCATCGCTATGATAAACATCATGGGAGAGAAGTTGTTCTGGATGATGAGCTCCGTAAGCTTCTGGGGGATCATGAGCAACGTCATAACCCTTCCGAACAGCACGGCTCCGGCTATGACCATGGCGATCATGCAGGAGGTTCCCAAAGCTTTCATGCATATCTCAGGGATATCCTTTATCTTTATGGTCCTGTATATGACCATGGTGATGAACAGGCTGTAGACCAGACCGACAGCGGCGGCCTCCGTTGGGGTAAAAGCACCGCTGTATATCCCACCGACCACCAACAGCGGCAGGATTATCCCCCATATGTTCTTTGCCGTAACCGATAGACGCTCCTTCCACGGGACCTTAGGCATAGGGGTGAAGCCGCCCCTCTTGCTCTTGACCACCGAGTAGACGACGAAAATACCTGTGAGGATGAGCCCAGGGATTATTCCAGCGATGAAAAGCTTTCCTACGGACTCCTCGGTGATGGCACCGTAGAGGATGAGTGGGATGCTGGGCGGTATCAATATCCCTAAGGTCCCTCCGGCTGCGAGAAGACCGAGGGTAAACTTTTTGTCGTAGCCCCTCTCTATCATGGCAGGATAGGCAACCATCCCGATCGTGGCAGCGGTGGCGGCGCCAGATCCGGTTATGGCCGCGAAGAAAGCGCACGCCATTATCGTTGCTATGGCTAGACCACCAGGAAGGTGGCGAACCCAGGCGTTCATTACCTCAAAGAGGTCGTCCCCTATTCTGCCGTCGAGAAGAACCTGGCTCATGAGGACAAACAGTGGTATGGACAGCAGGACGAAGCCCTCAAGGGACGTGAAGATAGACTGAGACAGGACCTTCATCGGCAGATCGTAAACCAAGGTTAAAAGGACCGACGTAGCCCCCAAGGAGAAGGCCACAGGCATGCCCATGAACAGGACCACCAGCAGAAGCAATATCACCAGCAGAAAAGAAGTCATCTATGCCCACCTTCCTGAACCGCCGGCCTCTCTCCGGTCCTGAGAAAATCAAACTCATCCAACACGATCACCACAAACTGTAGGGCTAAAAGGGCAAATCCGACGAACAAAGCGGACTGAGGTATCCAAAGAGGTATCTGAAGAGGCGTGGGGGAGTGCTTTTGATATTTCACCGCACTGGCTATCATTCCCCATCCCTGAACCGCTATCTCGCTGCAAAAGGCGACCCCGACCAGGCTGGTCAAGACCTTCAAAAGGCTCTGCTTTTTCTCCGACATCCTCATGGTCAGGAGGTCTATGTTGACGTGTTTACCTTTTTGAAGAGCGTAAGCCGCCCCGCCAAACATGCACCACATGAACAGATAGACAGAAACCTCTTGCGTCCATACAGTTGGAGAGTTAAAGAAATACCTCATAATAACCTCATAAAAAAGAATCAAACCCATCAACAAGATGCCAAGCCCACATAGACACCCTAAAGCATAGCTGAAACGATTGACCGTCTTTCTGTAAAATTCGATCACCTAAAACCCCTCCAAAAACCCTTTAAAGGAGGGAGAGGGAACCCCCTCCCTCTTTTCCATCACTCCAACCCCAGGGCGATGTCGACCAACTGCTTGCAAAGAGGGCTCTTCTTGGCGAACCCACTCCTGACCGTTTCAGTGGCCTCGACGAAGGCCTTTCTCTGAGCGTCATCGAGCTCCAGTATCTCAAGCCCTGCATCGGCTATGACCTTCTGAGCGTCGATCTCCGACTGGGCTATCTGGGTTCTGAGCCACGCCTCAGCGTCGCTTCCGGCTCTCTTAAGGATATCCCTATCTCCGTCGGAGAGCTTGTCCCACCACTCAAGGTTGCACTGAACCACGAACTGAGCTGTGGTGTAGTTGCAGACTGTGAGGTATTTTTGAACCTCGAATATCTTCCTGGAGACCGCCGCAGGCATACCTGTTGTCGCTCCATCGACGGTACCCCTCTGAAGCGCCATGTACATCTCCGAGGAGCTCATGACGACCGGCGTTCCACCGAGGGCGGCAACGGTCTCAGCGGTGCCGTTGCTGAAGGTCCTGATCTTTAGACCATCAAAATCTGAAGGAGCGGCGAGGGGCCGCTTGCTGTTGAAGAACTGCACGAAACCGTAGTCTGCCCAGAAAAGGTTGGTGACTCCCTTTTTCTTGAACTCCTCGTTCAGGAGGTCGCCAGCTCCGGCATCGATGAACTTCTTTATGGAATCAAGACCTTTAAAGACGAAAGGAACCTCGAATATATCCGTAGCCGGTATCATTCCAGCCCATTTGTTGACCGGTACCAAAGCTATTGGGACCAACCTCTCCTGAAGGGCCTCTACGACCTCTGTGTCCTTAAAAAGCTGAGCCGAATGGAATACCGTCACGGTCATACCCCCACCGGAGTATTCCTTGACCTTGTCGGCAAAGAGATCCAATGCCTTTGAGATATGGTGAGAGGGGGGAAGCTGGTTGGACAGCTTTACCTCGACAGCGTAAGCCGCCAGTGTGGATATGGCGACGGTCGCCATGGTTATGCTGGCACACAACACCTTGCGCATAGTTCCGTTCATGACATTACCTCCATCGATATTGAACAAAATAAAATCAACAAGCCCTCTTCCGCCTTTTTATCCTCTCTCATCCCCCCCCAGCTCCCTCTAGGGTGGTCTTTCTCCTGTTGAAATAGCTGTACCTTCTATCGGAGGTCAACTTCTCCAAGTCTCCGCTGGATAGATATTCAATTATGTGATAATGAAGTCTCACAAGATCGGCCAGCACCTCAACCTCCTCTAGCTCCCCCAAAAGGGCTAGGTGAAGCTGACAGTAGAGGGTCTCGAGGGCCCTTGAGGTCCAGATTTTACCTGAAAGCTCCGCCAGTGATTTATGAAATGCCAAGTCTCTGTCGCAGAAAAGCAGAATCTTATCCCGCCTGGATCCTTCGCCCTCGCATATGAACAAGAGTTCCTCCAACATTTTTTCGAACTTGGGCCTCACCTCGGAGGTAAAAAGACCGTTCTCGACGATGGTCCTGAATACTACACCCTCAAGAATAACCCTCATCTCGTAAAGCTCGTCCAGTTCCTCCTTGGAGAAGAGGCGGACCTTAACCCCTCGCCTCGGGACCGATACGACGAGCCCCATCATCTCCATCTGCTTTAAAGCCTCCCTGACCGGAGCTCGACTGACCCCAAGTCGCTCAGCTATATCCCCTTCCCTTATATAAACGCCGTCCTTGAACTCAGATGAGACTATGATCTCCCTCCGAAGGTAGTCGAACATCTGGCTGCTCAGCGTGACGTACTCCAAAGATCCAACCGTCATGACAATCCCTCCACAACTCGGTATCCTGTCGACCGAATAATTAAAGTATATTTCTTTTTTCTCTTCTGTCAAGAGGTTGCTCTCGAAATATAGAGACAAATCCCAAATATAAGAAAGCGAGCCGATCTCGTCCTTGAGATCGGCTCGCTTTCTTATAGGCATCTCTAAAAACGCTGATCCTCGGAGAGATCGTCCCGACAGAGCCCGTTCGAGCCCGTATTTTCGACCTACCGTAGTGTAGTACGAATGGGGCGACAGGACGTCGCCCCAAGCCGAGGGGGCACAGGACGTGCCCTCCGAGGCGGTTCGTACGGAACAGGCAGGTCGAGTATACGATTGGGTGAGACAGGGAACAGGCGGGACGGTCTCTCCGAGGGGACTCAAGTGTGAGTTTTTAGAGGTTCCCTTATGCTTTTTATCTATTTACCCGCCATTATGGCAGCCACGTCGGACTCCACCGTGTCTATGCCCTTTATGCCGAAGTTGTCGACCAACACCTTTGCCACGTTAGGGGAGAGGAATCCCGGTATGGTGGGCCCAAGCCGGATATCCTTCACTCCAAGGAAGAGCAGGGCCAGCAGGACCGCCACCGCCTTCTGCTCGTACCAGGCTATGTCGTAGGAGATAGGAAGCTCGTTGATATCGCTAAGGCCGAAGGCCTCCTTTAGCTTCAGGGCTATGACCGCCAGGGAGTAGGAGTCATTGCACTGACCCGCGTCCAAAACCCTGGGAATGCCACCTATATCTCCCAGGTCCAGCTTGTTATAGCGGTACTTGGCACATCCTGCTGTCAGTATGACCGTGTCTTTAGGCAGTGCCTGGGCCACCTGGGTGTAGTAGTCCCTGGACTTATGGCGACCGTCGCACCCTGCCATTACCACGAAACGCTTGATAGCCCCCGACTTGACCGCCTCGACAACCTTATCCGCCAGTGCCATGACCTGGTTGTGGGCGAAGCCTCCCACTATTTTGCCCGTCTCAAGCTCTTTAGGGGCGGGGCAGGCCTTGGCCTTCTCTATGACGGCGGAAAAGTCCTTTGGCTTTCCGTCCTCTCTGTCCGGTATGTGGACCACGTCGGGGTAGCCCGTCATCCCTGTGGTGAAGAGCCTGTCCTTGTAGGTGTTGTTGGACTTTAGGGGAACCAGACAGTTGGTGGTCATGAGTATGGCCCCGTTGAAGGCCTCGAACTCGTCGTTCTGGAGCCACCAGGAGTTGCCGTAGTTGCCCACGAAGTTGTCGTACTTCTTGAAGGCAGGATAGTAATGGGCGGGAAGCATCTCGCCGTGGGTGTAGACGTCCACCCCTGTGCCCTCGGTCTGTTTCAGCAGCTCCTCCATGTCCCTCAGGTCGTGACCGCTTATCAGTATCGCGGGGTTTCCACGGACCCCCAGGTTGACCTCGGTTATCTCCGGGTTGCCGTAGGTCTCGGTGTTGGCCTTGTCCAGCAGAGCCATGGTCTTTACGGCGTAATCCCCGGCCTTCATCACCAGAGCCACCATCTCGTCCACCGATAGATCTCTGGTGGTGGACTCGAGGGCCTCCATGAAGAAGCGGTATATACCCAGGTCCTCGTAGCCCAGAACCGCGGCGTGGTCGCCGTAGGCCGCTATCCCCTTGAGCCCTATGACAAGAAGCTCACGAAGGGAACGGACATCCTCGTTCTCCGTGGCGAGTATGCCCACCGATAGGGCTTTTTCGGCGTAGGCCGAGACAGGTCCGTTCCATGTGGCGCAGTCGTGGACCGATCCGTCGAACTCCGATCCGTTCTTGGCCTTATAGGCCGCCTTGAAACGGTCCCTGACGTCGTCCCTTACCGTCACAGCTTCGCCTATGAGCTTAACGAAGCGTCCATCGTCCCAGTTGGCGTTGGTTATGGTCGCAAATAGCCCCTGGGCCACGAACAGGCCGTCGAATTTGCGAAGCACACCGAGCTCGTCGGCCTTTACCCCCCAGACGGCAATCCCCTTTAAAATATATATCAGCAGGTCCTGAAGGTTCGCCGTCGATTCGGGCTTGCCGCACACGCCCCTCACGGTGCAGCCGCTGTTTTTCGCCGTTTCCTGACACTGGAAACAGTACATAAACTCTCCCCCTTCTGACTTGTGTGTGGATTTTGTTGACCGTAATACTATAATGACATATAGGGATGCTCTTTTCCTTGACATGGATCAATTTTGAAGTTTTCGGCAAAAGGAGGGGTAAGGTTGGAGGACAGAAAATCGCTTCTCACCGTTATAGCTGGATTTCAGGGTCTGGACCGAGAGGACCTTGAAAAACTGAGAGCTATCATAGTCCAGGGAGAACACAAAAAAGGGGACCTTATCTTCTCCGACGGCCAGGAGGGAAGGGGATTTTTCGCCGTTTTGAGAGGACAGGTCAAGGTCTACAAAATGTCTCCTGAGGGAAAAGAGGTGATCCTCCACGTATGCGGACCAGGGGATCAGTTCGGCCAGGCAGCTATGTTCGGGAATCAGCGATATCCCGCCTGGGCGGAGGCACTCTGTGCCAGTACGGTGGCCCTTTTTCCCGGAGAATCTTTTTTGGAGCTGATAGGGAGATATCCTCACATAGCCCTCGCCATGTTTCAGGATCTGTCCTCCAAACTCAGACAGCTCACCTCCCAGGTGGAGGGCCTTGCCCTTAAAGAGGTCCCCGGTAGGCTGGCGTCCTATCTGGTCTATCTGGCGGAGGAGCAGAAAAGCCCTGGATCTATAGTTTTAGACACGTCAAAATACCAGCTTGCCTCTATCCTCGGCACGACCCCGGAGACACTGTCTCGAATACTTTCCGACATGACAGAGAGAAATCTAATAACCGTAGATAGACGAGAGATAACCCTTTTGGACCACGACTACATTATCCAGCTGGCCAAACAGGGTAGATACGGAGCCTAGAGAGGAGTTTTTCTATGAAAACCATGGCCAGTAAGATAGCCCTTCTCATTGGGCTAAGCGTTATCTCCACAGGAATAGCCCTGTCCGCCCTGTCCATATTGGAAAACGACAGGCTCGTCCGATCTATGACCATGGTCACCAACGAAATACTGGACCATGACGTCCAAAACAAGTTAAAAAACGATGAGCTTTCGTCGGAAATATACGGAAAAGCGATGATCGACTACATGACCAGGATAGCCATGCCCCCCCTATGGGACCTAAACTACCGAACCTTAAAGGACTACGCCGACAGCATGGTCCAGGTCCCCGAGGTGGTGGCGGTGGCCATCTACCAAGAGGACGGCTCGGTGGTAGCGGGAAAACCGATGGATCGGGAGAAGGGGGGAGACTTAAACCTTTTTTCCTCCGATATAGTCAGAAACGGCGATATTATAGGGTCTATCAAGGTTTGGATAAGCAGGGAGAGGGTAAAATCCCTGAAAGTGGAGAACGAGGCGGTAAAAGATCTGTTACTGAGCTCTTTCCAGGATAGCTCCACCCACGCCAAAACCCAGGCATCCTCCAGAATGCTGCTCATGTCTCTGGCGGTCACTATATTAACGGTCCTAATTAGCTTTGTGCTGGTTTTTTACCTCATAAATCCTATCAGGAAGATCACCTCAGCCATAAGAAAGATAGGAAACAGCTCTACCGATAGATCGGTATCCGATTCAGGCAACACATTAGGTTCAAGGCTCTCGGAGCTAAGGACCTATCTGGAGAGCAACACATCCACCGTAGGTGACGAGGCCTCGGTACTATCGGACGCCCTGATCCGAATGGCGACCCTCATAGAGTCCCACGTAGCGATCCACAGAGCCGTATCGGACATAATGAACGTCGCCGCCGTATCCCAGACGAAAGACGATTTTGTCTGGAACTTCGTCAGACTTATTATGAGGGAAACCCCCTCCTGTATGGCCTCCTTCTACGTCGCCCGAGAGTCGGACCCTAAGTTTATGGACCTCATAGCCTCGGTGGGATTGCCAGCAGAGGCTCCAAAGTCCATAAAGATCGATCAATTAGAGGGACAGTTCGGCACCGCCATCATGGACGGCAAGGTCAAAATCACCGATGTTCCGCCGGGAAGGTACCTTCCCTTCAGGACAATGGCGGGAAATATAGCCCCGGTTCAGTTCATAACCGTCCCCCTTAAAAGCCAAAACAAAATAATGGCCCTTTTCTCCATGGCCTCTCTGACCTCCTACCCCGAAAACTACCTGCGAATCTTCTACCTGGTCCAGGAGGGGATGAACGCCGCCTTAGGCAACATGATCGCTGGAGAGAGGGAGAGGGAGCTGGTCCAGGAGCTCCAGGCCGCCAATCAGGAGCTGGCGGCCCAGTCGGAGGAGCTGGAGTACCAGGCGGGAGAGCTGGAGATCCAGAACCAGGAACTGGAGGTCCAGAGGAGAAAGTCCGAAGAGGCAAGCAAACTTAAGACCGAATTTCTGTCCAACATGAGCCATGAGCTGAGGACCCCCTTGAACTCCATTCTGGCCCTCTCAAGGGTCCTGAGGTCCGAGGGTAAGGAGCGGTTCGAGGAGGAGGAACTGCAATATCTGGAGATAATAGAGAGAAACGGCAAAAACCTCCTGGGGCTTATCAACGGCATACTGGATCTGGCGAGGATAGAGGCGGGGAAGGAAGACCTAGAGCTAAAGGAGTTTAACTTAAACTCCCTTCTGATCGACCTCACCGACAGCCTTCGCCCGATAGCCTCGGATAAAGGGATTCAGCTGGAGCTGTCCCTGCCTAATAAACCTCAGACGATAGTGTCCGACATCGACAAGCTGAACAGAATAATAAGCAATATAGCCTCTAACGCCATAAAGTTCACCGAGAGCGGAGGGGTATATATAAAGGTACTACCCGGAGGGGCCTCCATCTCGGTGGAGGTAGAGGATACGGGCATAGGCATACCGGAGGAGGACCTGGAGCTGATCTTCGACGAATTCCGTCAGGGAGACGGCTCTACGGTGAGGAAATTTGAGGGAACAGGTCTCGGTCTTTCCATAGCTAAAAAATACGCCGATATGTTGGGCATATCCCTGTCGGTGAAAAGCGAGGTTGAAAGAGGAACGACCTTTACCGTTACGATTCCCTACCAAAACGACGTAAAAAAGGAAAAACCACTGATGCCCCTACAGATGGAGGAGATAGGCATAGAGAGCTCTCCGACGGTTTACGTCATAGAGGATAACCTCGTATCCTCCAGCAACATCAGAAGAATTCTGGTGGCCCACGAGATAAGGACCATCACCTTCTCCAGAGCGAGAGAGGCCCTAGACGCAATATCCATAGCCCCTCCAGATGGCATAGTCCTCGACCTGATGATGCCCGAGATGGACGGATTTGAGTTCTTAAAGGAGCTTCGTTTTAAAACCCACGGGATCCCGGTGATGGTGCTGACCGCAAAGGTCCTGACCAGTGAGGATAAACGGTTTTTAAGGGATCACGAAGTGGACTGTATCATGTACAAAGGTGACGTAGAGTCACGAATACTGGTTACAAAGCTCAGGAGCCTCATGAAAAACAAGGCAACCTAACCTAATAGTCACATCGGAGGATTGTTATGCTTAGAAAGATTGCGATCATGACGATAACTACCTGCCTTTTGTTGCCGAGCATATGCTTAGCTGGGGAGAAAATCCGTATCGGAGTGGGAGAGATGCCTCCCTACGTATCGGAGAGGCTGGAGGAATACGGTTTTTTAGCGAAAATAGTGAAAGAGAGCTTCGCCTTTTCCGACATAGAGACCGAGTTCCATTTTGTTCCCTGGAACAGGGCCATAGAGAACACCAGACTGGGGCTTCTCGACGGGACGCCAGGATGGTTCAGCACCCCGAGAGGGAGAGGGACTTCCACGTGTCATCGCCTTTGGTGAACGATACCCAGTCCTTTTTTCATCTCAAGACATTCAAATTCGATTGGGAAACCGTGGAGGACCTGAAGGGAACGGTTATAGGTGCAACCCTTGGATATAGCTACGGCAAAGTTTTCGATCAGGGGGTCAGGGATGGCAAACTGGAGATCGACTGGATATCGACCGACTTACAGAATTTTCACAAACTACTGGCGGGCCGAATATCGCTCTTTCCTATGAACACCCTGACAGGGCTCGACATGATCGGCAAAGAGTTCTCGCCTTATCTAGCTAAGAAAATCGTATATCATCCCAGACCGCTGAGATCGGAGCCTCTCCGTCTTCTGATATCGAGAGCAACACCGGAACACAAAAATTTGCTCGACAAATTTAACCAGGGACTTGAGGAACTCCACAGAACAGGCGAATACGACGAGATAGCAAATAACTACTCAATAACCATCGACCTAAAGGAGGTTAACGATGAAAAAGCTACCGAAAAATAGCCTGATATACGCCTTTGAGCCCGACATGGATCCTGTCATTACGGTAAACCCAGGGGAGACCCTTCGGGTGGAGACCTGGGATTGCTTTAAGGGACAGATCCAGTCGGAGGACACCCGATGCTCTGAGATAGACTTCGGCCAGATAAACCCAGCCACAGGCCCTATCTTCGTCAACGACGCCGAGCCAGGGGACACCCTTAAGGTGGAGATAATGGGCATGGACATGGCAAGCCAGGGGGTAACGGTCATAGTCCCAGGAGAGGGAATCTTAGGCCACATGGTCAAAGAACCTGTCACAACGGTCATGCCGGTCAAAGACGGTTTCTGCCTTTTCAAAGACATAAAGATACCTATAAAGCCCATGATAGGGGTCATAGGGGTGGCCCCGGAGGAGGGATCCTTTCCCACCGGGACTCCCTGGCGACACGGCGGCAACATGGACAACCGATACATCGGCCCAGGAGCGACGATCTATCTGCCTGTGAGACAGAAAGGAGCCCTTCTTGCCCTGGGAGATTGCCACGCCGTCATGGGCGACGGCGAGTTGTGCTGTTCGGGCTGCGAAATCGACGCCACAGTTACCCTCAGGCTGGACGTTATAAAGGGTTCCTCCCTTCCCTGGCCTCTGGTTGAGACCTCTCAGGTAATATCACTGGTGGTATCGGGAGAGAACCTTAACGGCGCAACCGAGGAGGCCACCAGAGAAGGGGTTGCCATGATCCAGAGGGCAAAAGGACTGTCATGGGAGGATTCCTACATGCTCTCCAGCCTTGTAATGGACCTGGAGATATGTCAGCTTGTCGACCCCAAGAAGACGGTGAGAGCCACCTTCCAGAGGACTTTTATGACCGCCAAGGGCTTGCTTAAAGGCACTCCAGTATAGGATAATACAGTTAGATAGGTTAGGTTAAAAGTGAGAGGAGAGATGACACATGAAAAAAAGCCTAAGCATAGTAGCTGTGATGGTCCTCGCCCTTTTCGCCGGTTCAGCCTGGGCCTCCCAGAAGGTGGTGGTCTACGGAGACAACGGATATCCCCCCTATTCCTACGGTGAAGGCAGGGATGTAAAGGGAATCTACGTGGACATACTGAAGGAAGCCTTCTCAAAGATGGAGGGCTACGACGTGGAGATCAAGGTGTTGCCCTGGAAGCGGCTCATGGCCGAGCTTGAGTCGGGCAAGATAGTGGCGGGCTTTCCTCCCTACAAGGTCGCCGCTAGACCCTGGATGGTCTACTCTGAGCCAATACTCCAGGAGAACGTGGTGGCCTTCGGCCTCAAGTCGAAGGTGGAGGGCAAGAACAACTGGCCCGAGGACTTCTACAGCTCCAGGGTAGGCCTTAACCACGGATTTTCCTACGAAAATCTTCTTGGACATGAAGGGTCGAATGCGGTAGCGGAGGGCAAACTCACAGTAGAGGAGGCGATGGATAGCCCTACCAACCTAAGGAAGTTAGTAGCAGGTCGAATAGATGTCTACGTAAACGACCAGCTCACCGATATATCGGGGTTCTCCTCTGAAGAAGATCCTATAATAATAGCTGCAACGGTAGGAGGACAGTGGGGATACCTGGGCTTCAGCTCTAACAACAGAGCCTTCCCCTACGCCGACGAATTCAGAGCCGCCTTCGACGAGGTAATAAAGGAAATGAAGGATTCGGGAAGAATCGACGAGATCCTTAAAAACTACATGAAGTAACCCCCAGGGAGGGATAGATCGGACGATCTCTCCCTCCCTGTTTTGTATCCCAAAGAGGAGGGATCCAAGGTGAAAAAAACCTTACTTAAGGCGATTACGGTGTTTTTTATCCTCCAGGCAACCGGAATAGGCTGGGCCAGCCCTATCAAGGTGACGGTCTACGGAGAGGACGAATATCCTCCATACTCCTACAGAGATGGCAGGGAGATAAAGGGAATATACCACCAAATACTGACCGAGGCATTTTCAAGAATGGAGGGATACGACGTCAGGATAGACGTCATGCCATGGAAGAGGATGATAGGGGAGCTGGAGAGAGGGAGGATATTTGCCGCCTTCGCTCCCTACAAGGTGGACACCAGGCCATGGATGATCTACTCCACGCCGATTCTTGAGGAAAAAGTGGTGGCCTTCGGCCTCAAATCAAAGGTGGAGGACAAAAAGCTGTGGCCCGAGGATTTTTACGGATCCAAAGTCGGGATAACCATGGGCTACGACACGGAGGTGCTTTTCGGCAAAAAAGGGGTTATAGCTATTGGGGACGGCAAACTAGAGTCAAAAAGGACGATGGATAACGCCACAAACCTTTTCTTGCTCCAATCCGGTAAAATAGACCTGTACCTCAACGATAGCCTGACCGACCTAGGGGGCCTGGATAAATCGGACGATCCGGTGGTTATAGCGGCGGAGGTGGGCAGCCAATGGGGACACGTTGGATTCACCTCCAACCTGGAGGATTTTCCCTTCGTACAGGATTTCAAAGACAAGTTCGACGGGATAATAGATGATCTGAGGGCAGAGGGTTTTATAGACAGGATATTGGAGGAACATACAAAAAAATCGTCGTAGCAGAGATGTCGGTCTCCGCTACGACAAAAAGGGGTGGGCTAGTTGATCTCTATGGAATCGATTATAGCCTCCATGTCGTCGTGCTCTCCTATCATAACAAGCATAACGTACATGTCGTCGTCTCCGGTTATGACAACGTTACACTCAACATCGTTAGGGTTCTTGAATGTAAAGGTGTAGACATCGTCGTCTACATCGGGCTTTGTAGCGTTGAACTGCTTGGCGTACTCGTTGGCGATAAGCTTGAGATCGGTTCCGTCGTTGTCCTCAAGGGTAATAGTCAGAGCTGCGGAGTTGTCGTCGGCGGTAAGGCTGACGGTGGAACCGTCTTTTCCCGCACTCCATCCGTTAGGAACCTCTACAGAAAGAGGACCAAAGTTTTTAACTGCGGCAAAAGCGACGGAGGAAAGGGCTAACACTGCGAGCAGAGCGAATATAATGGACTTTCTTTTCATACGAAAAAACCTCCCGAGTTAAACCTTGTTTTTGAGACCGAATCGTCCCTACGTGGAAGATTGTAAATCCCCCGTCCACGAAGGTCTATTACCCCAGGTCAGTACATACAGACCGGATATGGCTTTTTTTGGGAAAAAGGGGATTTTCAACAAAGCAGACCGAGAGACTTTCCCTTTTCAACTAAAGAGCACCTCTAGAAACTCACCTTCGAGCCCCCTCGGCTTGGGGCGACGTCCTGTCGCCCCATTCGACTACAAGTATATGGGCTCTGGGCTACGTCGGAACGATCTCTCCGAGGATTAGAGTTTTTAGAGGTTCTCTAAAATACAGACACTATTCCGAGAGGAGAGAGGCTGATCAACATGATTAACAGCCTAACGCGATGGGATACTTAGAGGATTTCTGCCCTCCAGAGATAGATGGAAAACAGATATACCGCCAGAGGATAGCCTCTGCCTTGGACGAGGCAAAGGGTAAAAAAGGGCATTGGGTATACGTCTCCGCACCGGGAGGATTTGGAAAGACCGTTGCGGTCTCCCAGTGGCTTAAACCTCAGAAAAATAAACTGGCCTGGCTCAACATCAGCGAAAGGGACAACGACGAAGGGACCTTCGTCCGTCGGTTTCTAGGTGCCCTTAGCTTCGCCCAGAAGGCCAACAGGAAACTACAAAGAGAGGTGAAAAGGACAAGCCCACCTTTTGTAGAGCATCTTTTTAGGTCTATAAACCTGATGCTGGACAACGACAAACAATACGTAATCGTCTTAGATGACTTTCACTGCATAAATAACAGCAAAATACTAGACATATTCCCTATTTTAATTAAAACTCTACCTAAACAGGTAACAATTTGTTTTATAGGGCGATCGATTCCTAACGACGTATTCGTCGATAGTATCTTCAAAAACAATATAACCCTAATATCATCCAAAGACCTCGCTTTCGATAGTTTTGAGCTAGAAAGCATTCTAAAACAAAACAGATCCCAACAGGACGTAGAGGATATTATATCCAGAACAGGCGGCTGGCCTATCGCGGTCAGGGCTCTGACGATGAAATCCTCTGAGCTGCCCGACCTGAGGAACAGCTCGATTCAGGAGGATCTGCTTTTTCGATACCTCGACCTTCACGTCTGGCAGAGGTGGGACGGGAAAAGCCAGGAATTTTTCATGGACCTGTCGTTAGTCCAAGAGCTGGACGAAGACATATGCAGAGCTATAACAGGTATAGAAAACAGCTTCGACCTCCTGAGGGATTTCTACGCTAAAGGTAACTTTATGAACTCCATCGGAAAGGGAAAATACCGACTCCACGATCTATTTAGGGACTTCCTGATGGAAAAACTCAACGCCACAAAGACAGAAGAGGAGATAAAGGAGCTCAACAAAAGGATAGGCGACTTTTTTTACGAGCAGGGCGATTACTGCTCCGCTGTGTCCTTCTACGTCAGATGCCAGGACCTCCAGGGCATATCGGACTGTAGCGCCTCCTTCACACAGTATGATCCATCGCTGTCGATAGAGGCCAGAGTGGAGTTTTTTAAAAAGAACATAATGGACAACGGCCATCTCCCTGTGGAGAAAAACCCCCACCTATGCGCCCAGTGTGCCTTTATACACTACATGGAGGGGAACGCCAGAAACTTTATTACCTCCATAGAAAAACTATATGATTATTTAAAAACAATAAACGATCCTAAACTGAAAGCCCTCATATATGTCCTGAGGTGTCTGGATTTCAGGATCCATCTCACCGATTACGCCCAGGAGTTGACTGAGACCAAAGCAAACCATCTCCCGGAAAAGGGCAAAATAAGGACCGGTACCTTTACCGCCGCCATGCCGATCCTACATAGGTCCCTAAGGGAACGGTCCGAGTTGGCCCTTGAGCCTGAAAATCTCTCCCAGAACGTCGAAAAGCTCTTCGCAGGACTGTCGCCTATTTTCGGTTACGAACACGAGGCGATGCTCCACTGTCAGATGGCTGGCATCCTCTACGAGCAGGACAGGCTCACCGAGGCCTACAAGTTCGCCCTGGAAAGCCACAGATCGGCGATAAACGGCGGATCTCGACCGGAACTGTCCTTCTGCTCCAGGATGATACTCATCGCCATACTGAAGGCAATGGAGAGAGGCAATGAGGCGGAGATTCTTGGGTCGGAGGTGGGAAAATGGATAGAGGATGAAAATCTTCTATTTTTGATACCTAACTTCAGGGCTTGGCGGTTCAGGGAGAGGATGGAGAAAGGTGAAATAGAGGCGGGGAAAGAGTGGCTAAAATCCTATTCGGTCCCCTTGATGGGAAACCTCCCTCTCTACAAGATGTATCAACACTTCACCACCTTGAGGGCACTGATAGCCACAGGATCAAACGCCCTAGGGGTCATGTTCGGAGAGAGGATCCTCCAGTTAGCCAGGGATTTTCACCGCCCCAGCGACGTAATAGAGAGCTCAATTCTGCTCTCCGTGGCCAACTGGAACATCGGCGACAGGGAAAGGTCGCTGCAATACCTGGAGGAAGCCCTTGAGGAGGGCTGTAAATACGGCTATATAACCTTATTTACCGAGGAAAGAGAGTGGTTAAGATCGATAGTAGAGGCCTATCTGAAGGGAGCGAAGCAAGACGGAAGGGAGCTATCCCATTACTCGATGAAAATTATCGTCTCCATAATAGAGCGATCAAACGCAGGTGAGGAACGTAGGCCTCTTCCCGAGGTATCTCTGACCGACAGGGAGAATCTCACCCTGAAACTTATATCTCAAAATCTCAGCTACAGGATGATAGCCCAGGAGCTAGGAATCAGTCACTCTACGGCAAAATACCACGTGTTAAAGCTATACAGGTCTTTAGGGGTATCCTCCGGCCCAGAGGCCTTGGTAAAGGCAAAGCAGATGGGCTATATCTAATTTACGGTATGGGATCTGATCCTGAAATTAGATCCCATACCGTAATATTTAGACCATCCTCTCGGGCACCACCAGTTTGTCGAACTCGTCCCCCGTAAGGACCCCCATGGACACGGCAGCCTCCTTAAGGGTCGTCCTCTCCTGGTGGGCCTTTTTAGCCACCGATGCGGCGGTATCGTATCCCAGAGCAGGAGCAAGGGCGGTGACCAGCATGAGGGACCTGTCCCTGGTGGATGATAGCCTCTCCTCGTCTGCCTCTAGGCCTTTGAGACATCTCTCGGTGAAGGAGTTGATTCCGTCGCTGAGGAGCCTCACCGACTGGAGGACGGCGTTGATCATCACCGGCATAAACACGTTAAGCTGAAAGTTTCCCTGACTCGCCGCGATGCCTACGACGGCGTCGTTGCCCATGACCTGGACCGATATCATGGTGATGGCCTCCACCTGGGTGGGGTTGACCTTCCCGGGCATTATAGAGCTACCTGGCTCGTTTGCCGGTATAACCAGCTCTCCCAGGCCACACCGAGGGCCCGAGGCCAGCCACCGAACGTCGTTGGCTATTTTCATCAGGTCCGCCGCCAGGGCCTTAAGGGTACCGTGGAGGGCGACCAGCTCGTCCTTACTGGTGAGGGAGTGGAACTTATCCGGCGCCGATCTAAAATCGATACCCGTGATATCCCCGAGCTGGACCGCTACCTTTTCACCGAAGCCATCTGGGGCGTTGAGCCCAGTCCCTACCGCCGTTCCCCCTATAGCGAGGTCTTTAAGGTATTCCACCGACGTCATTATCATAGACTGACAACGCTCGATCATCCTGAGCCAGCCACCTATTTCCTGACCTAAGGTGACAGGGGTCGCGTCCTGAAGGTGGGTTCGTCCTATCTTCACCAGACCGGCGTAGCGATCCCTTTTTTCACCCAAAACCCCCGCCATCCCCTCCATAGCGGGTATAAGCCTCTCCTCCACCGCCAATACAGTGGCTAAGTGCATAGCTGTTGGAAATACGTCGTTACTGCTCTGGCTGCGATTTACGTGGTCGTTAGGGTGGATCGGCTCTCCTGAATACTTTGACGCCAGGTTGGCCAGGACCTCGTTGACGTTCATGTTGGTCTGAGTTCCGCTGCCGGTCTGCCAAAGGGAAAGTGGAAACTGATCGTCATGGTCTCCGGCTATAACCTTATCCGCCGCTCTAGCTATCGCTACGCCCTTTTCCTTATCCAAAACCTTTAGTTCAACGTTAACTATAGCTGCGGCCTTCTTTATCATTCCGACGGCCTCAATTACCTCGGAGGGCATTTTCTCCGTGCCTATGGGAAAGTTCACCAAGCTTCTCTGAGTCTGAGCGCCCCAAAGGGCCTGTTCTGGCACTTGAACCTCTCCTAGAGAATCTCTCTCTACTCTGTATTTCAAAATATACACCTCCGTTTTTTTCTCCTATAATAAAACCATGGGGGGAGATAGAGATATGACAGGCGACACGTTGATTCGTTTCGGGGTGGCGGTTCCGGAACGGCTCCTACGGGAGTTTGACCGCCATATCGAGTCTCAGGGTATTCCAAATCGGTCGGAAGCACTGAGACAGCTGATAAGGGACTCTCTGGCTGAAAAGTGCTGGGTTCAGGGGAAAGGGCTGGTCTACGGCTCTATAACCATATCATACAACCATCACACCAGAGAGGCCTGTTCCATCCTGACCGATATACAGCACCGGTTCAGCGACGTCATAGTCTGCACCACACACGTCCACGCCGACCAGGACAACTGTCTGGAGGTAATAGTGGTAAAAGGGGAGGCTGATTTTGTCAGATCACTGATACAGGAGCTATCGGGAGTCAAGGCGGTAAACAACCTCTCTCCGGTGGTTGCGTCGGTGCTGTGACAGATAAGGCCGACGGTAGATCCGTCGGCCTTATGCTATAGGCTTACTTAAGGGCAACTACCTCTATCTCTACCATGCCGTCCATAGGGAGCTTAGCGACCTGGAAGGCGCTTCTGGCGGGGCAGTCTCCGGTGAAAAACTGGCTGTATACGCCGTTCATGGCGACGAAGTCGTTCATGTCCTTGAGGAACACGGTTGTCTTTACCACTTTATCCATGGAGGAACCGGCGGCCTCAAGAACCGCCTTGACGTTCTCCAGGGCCCTCTTGGTCTGTTCTTCTATCGTGGGGGCGAACTCTTTGGTCTCAGGGTCCATTCCAAGCTGTCCCGAGGTGTAGACGAACTGCTCGGTCTCCATGCCCTGGCTGTAGGGTCCGATCGCTCCCGGCGCTTTGTCGGTGATAATAGGTTTTCTCATAGACGATACCTCCTGTTTTATGGTTCTACATGGACATCTCTAAAAACTCAATTTTAAGTTTCCTCGGAGAGATCGTCCCGTCTACGCCCTGTTTCGCCCAATCGTATACTCGACCTGCCTGTTCCGTACGAACCGCCTCGGAGGGCACGTTCTGTGCCCCCTCGGCTTGGGGCGACGTCCTGTCGCCCCATTCGACTACACGACGGCATGTCGAGTATACGGGCTCAAATGGGCTACGTCGAAACGATCTCTCCGAGGATCAGCGTTTTTAGAGGTCCCTATACATCAATTATAGTCACAGGAGCCGAATACCACCACCCGATTTCTTCCTTTTTTCTTGGCTTTATAGAGTGCATCGTCCGCTTGGAAGGCAAGCTCGTCGAAGGACATACATCCATCCCATGGAGCGACCCCCAGACTCGCCGTAACCGATGGAAATTCGAGTCTCAGGGAATCGTATATTACGTCTTTTAGATCCTGGGCCACCAGAGCGGACCTCTCCAGATCCTGTTCCAGCGCCACCATGAACTCGTCCCCTCCCCAACGACAGAAAAGGTCGTCCCTCCTAAGCCGTCTGGTCACAGCCTGACAGGTCCTTATCAAGGCCCTATCGCCTGCCTGGTGGCCCTGAGAATCGTTAAGCTCTTTAAACCTGTCCAGGTCGAACATTATAAGGCATATAGGCATGACGCCCTGGACCATTCGTTCCTGGACCATTTCATCAAACCTCTGGCGGTTCAGTATTCCAGTCAGGCCATCGATAGAGGCCATTCTCTCCAGCTTTCTGGTGAGGTTCAGTCTCTCTTCCTCTATGCGCTTCCTTCGATCTACGTCCATCAAGGTGCCTAACATCCTGAGGGGACGGCCATAGGGATCTCTCTCCACCACCCTACCTCTGTCCAGCACCCATATCCACCGGCCCCCTTGGGCCTTAAGCCTGTACTCTATTCTGAAGTCCTTTCCCGACGAAAGGTGATCCATCAGGGCCTCGTTCAGCCTTGATACGTCGTCTATGTGGATCCTCTCGAGCCAAGAGCTGTAGGATAGGGTGGATTCCGGCCCGATAAGCTTTGGAGCGCCCTCGAAGTCGATGGTCATTGTGGTAACGTCCAGCTCCCATAGACAGTCATCGTTGGCCTCTATGGTCATTCGGAGCCTTTCCTCGCTCCGCCTGAGGGCTTTTTCCGTCTCCATCCTCTCCGATATATCCCGAACCACGACAAGGAGCGTTAGCCTTCCCTCTAGAAAGGTCATTTTAACCGTCAACTCAACAGGTATCTCGCCTTTGGCACCTACGTGGAGAGACTGGAACATAGTTCCTTCCTCAGGGCAGGTTGATAGTTTTCTAAGAAACAGGTCTAGCTCCTCCTGAGGCATGAGATCGTCCAGGGAACAGCCTATCAGACGGCTCTCGGATAAGCCGTATATTGACATAGCCGCCCCGTTGACCTCAAGTATCTCCCTGGTATCCGCGGAGGCCAGGAGTATGCCGTCCCTGAAGGATGAAAACAACAGAGCATACCGGCTTGAGGCCTCAGGACCGACGGGGAAGGACCTCTCTTCCGCCTGGTCTCCGTCGGGGATCGAGTGATGGACGTGGACCTGAAGCCATTTATCGCCCTCTCTACGGTATACCACCGTTCTCCTTGAACGATACAGAAGTCTCTCGCCTTTAACGACTATCTCGTAGGTAGCCCTCAAAAGGAGCCATCCCCAGTCCTTCCACGATCGGACGTAGACCTCCCCGTCGACCATTTTAAGGCACTTAACCTCGGCGAAGTCCTTGGAGAAGCCCTCTTTTAGGGGAGCGGAACCTAGGTTGAGTTCGTTCCATCCGGTACCTACCGAAAGCACGTCAGGGTCGATGGAGGCCATGACCCCATCTACGTCTCGGTTATTATAGCTCTCAACCCAATCTATAAAGGCGGAGAATAGGGATAGGTCCCCTTCGGTGGGATTCTCGTTTATAAGCCTCAAGCGCACCATCTCCTGTCCTGTTTTCTTTCGGTCTTTCGGTTATGATGATAAGATACGGCAAAGGTTATTACAACACGTAAACGTAGGTGAGGAGGGGTTTCAGGTGATAAAAAAGGGTTTCAGGCTTGCGTTGTGCTTGCTGTTCATCTCTATATCCACCCAGTGCTGGGCGAAGGAGATGGGTCAGAAGCTGTTCGACGGGTTTATCGGGGAGACCAACCCTGAGTGGGGGGAGATGATACTGGACGGACCTCCTGACGAATCGGGACGGATAAGGCATATATATATCGATCTCAAAGGGGCGGATATAGGGGGAGTCAGAATAGATCGAATAACCGTGGAGGGGTACGACGTCGTCCTGACCTCGCCGGATACCTGGGGAACCGAGGAGGCAAACGTCCTTTCGGTCCTGTCCACCAACGCCGTAGCGGTGATAAAAGAGGAGGACATAAACAGCCACCTCAAGAGCAAGGAGTTCGGCGACGACGAGAGCTGGAATAACCTCCACCTGGATTTCTCGCCGGGAAAGGTCTACGCCAAAGGATATTATCTGGCGGACCTTAAGCTCTTTAAGCTCAACATACTGATAGAGATCGACGGAACCTTTAAGGTCGTAGGAGGCAGGCAGATATGGCTGGACGACTATAAGCTGAAGGTAAACAGGGCCAAGGTTCCCGACGGCCTCACCGACAGGGCGATGGAGAAGATACAGCCTATACTGGACCTAAGCCGATTTATATTCCCCATAAAGCTCTCCCAGGTGGTGCTGGACGACGAAAAGGCGGTCATAGAGAGTATCAGAAAGCCCGAGGGTTTTGAGGGACTTCGATTTGAGTACTTAAAGGACCTGAACGGGAAGGTGTCGCCGGATTATGAACCAAAGGAGTAATATATCGCCGATGAAAAAGGTGGTCCTGCTATCCACAGGACACTTCGTCAACGACGTCCACACCGCGTTTTTAGATACCTTTTTGCCCTATCTGGTCAGAAATCTGGGACTATCCTACGCCCAAGCGGGAATACTGACCTCCCTATCGGGAATGCTTCACACAGTCTTTCAGCCCATAATGGGACACGTGGCCGACGGTCATACCAGGCCATGGCCGGTTATGTTCGGTCCTATAGCGGCGGCCTTAGGGGCTTCGATGATACCTCTTTCCACCAGTTTCACAATGGCTCTGATGCTGGTCACACTATGGGGATTTGGGGCGGCGACCTTTCACCCCCAAGGTCAGGGATCTCTGGGCTACGTCACTCCACCGTCCCAGCTGGCACTGGCTATATCCCTTTTCGGCCTAGGGGGTATGTCCGGCAGCACAGTCAGCTCCCTTTACGCCATAGCCCTATATCGGTACCTGCCTCATTGGGCCATGCCGGTAGTGGCGGTTATACCGCCGATCATCATGGCAACTCTGTACTACAGGTATATGCCTAGAATAAGGGACTCGATCGAGAGAAAAGACTCCTCGGGAATTCTATCCAGCCTTACCTCGGTCTTCAGGCTGATATATCCCATATGGGCGGTTACATTTCTCAGGGACTGCTCTCAAAGAGGTCTCCGATTTTTGCTACCCCTTATAATAGTAGCAGGAGGAGGGAACGTCACAAAAGTCGGAACGGTGCTGTTCTCCATGTCCCTGATGGCCACGGTGTTTCCCTTGATAGCCGCCAGAATGGCGATGAAGTTCGGAAACGTGAGGATAGTACAGGCTATCCTTCCCACCGCCGGAACTCTCCTTACCGTGGCGTGGCTGCTGGACAACGGTATATCCCTTCCACTTTTCATCATAGGAGGGGCCCTGTTGACCTCCTGTGGACCGGCGACCGACGCTATGGCCCAGGGAATGGCGCCTGAGAAACGGAGCACCGCCAGCTCCCTGATGATGGGGTTCTCCTTCGGATTAGGAGGTGTAGCCATGGCCCCTTTAGGCTGGTTCTCCGACATAGCGGGGCTCAGGACCGCCCTGGGGGTTATAGCGGTAATGCCTCTGTTATCCATCCCGGTGATGGCCTTTTTGTGGCCCGCAAAGAAAATAACCTAGAAGACGAGAGGTGAATAATATGTCTCTAATGGAGATAATAGGTCCAGTTATGGTAGGCCCGTCGTCCAGCCACACCGCCGGAGCGGCCAAGCTGGGCAACGTGGCGAGAAGGCTTTGGGGAAAGGACGTAAAGGACGTCACCCTCTACCTGAGAGGGAGCTTCGCCGCCACCTACTGGGGCCACGGAACCGACAGAGCCCTAATAGGGGGCCTCATGGGGTGGCTACCCGACGACGAGAGAATACCGGTGGCCTTCGACATGGCGCGAGAGGTTGGGATGTCCTATCGGTTCAGAGAGGAGTTCGTCGACGGAGCTCATCCTAACTCGGTCAGATTCGTCATGTCCGACGGCGATAAGACCATGGAAATGGTCGGAGCGTCTATAGGAGGAGGGTCGGTCAGGATCCAGGAGATCGATGGTTTTCCTGTGGACATAGGCGGCGACCTCCCTGCCCTGGTCATATTCCATCGGGACAAGCCAGGGGTCATGGCCTCTATAACCACCGAGATATTCAGGATGAAACTCAACATAGCTCAGATGACCTTGAAGAGAAAGGCCAGGGGAAAGGACGCCATGGTCGTCATAGAGATGGACGGAAAGCTGGATCAGGAGGAACTGGAGAAGCTGGAGGGATTCCACTCGGCCTATACCAGGATGTTCCTCCTTCCCGCCGCAGCTGAGGAGGCACAATCGTGAGATCGTTCAGGGAAATGTCGGACTATATGGAGGCCAACAGGGTCAACCTAGTGGATGCCATTCTCGAGATGGAGGCGGTGGAGCTGGGCTGTACCACCGAAAAAGTTCTAGATGGCATGAAAAGCCGTCTCGCAGTCATGAGGCAGTCGGTGGAGGACGGAGCCAGAGGGGACTGGAGGCCAAAAATCGTCCAGAAAGACGGCCTTAAAATGACCTCCTACAGAAAACACAACAACCCCCTTTCCGGATCTATGGTCTCCAGGGCCTGTGAAATAGCCCTGTCGGTGAGCACCTGTAACGCCGCCATGGGAAGGGTGGTAGCGGCACCTACGGCGGGCAGCTGCGGCATATTGCCCGGGGTGCTCTTCGGCTGGGAGGAGGAGAGAATGCCGCCTATCGACGTTATGGCCCAGGGCCTCACCGTGGCCGCCGCTATAGGCAACGTCATAGCCGAAAGGGCTACCTTGGCGGGGGCGGAGGGAGGCTGTCAGGCTGAGTGCGGGGCGGCTATAGCCATGGCCGCAGGAGCACTGGCCTGGATGGAGACACGGGACGCAGCTATGACCTTCGAGGCGGCGACTATGTCTCTAAAATCCATAATGGGACTTGTCTGCGACCCCGTAGCGGGGCTGGTGGAGGTTCCCTGCATAAAACGTAACGGAATGCTTGTATCAATGTCCTTTATGGCGGCGGACATGGCTATGGCAGGGATATCATCGGTGATCCCCGCCGACGAGGTGGTGGACGCCCTTTACGAGGTTGGAAGAGCTCTTCCACCGAGCCTCAGGGAGACAGGAAGAGGAGGGGTCGCCGCCAGCTCCACAGGCAAGGCTATAGCGGCCAGACTCAGGGAATCGGCACCTTCCCTGGAAGATTGAAAAGGAGAAAAAAATGACCTTTAAAGATTGGTTTCCTAAAGACGAATCGGACTGGTTCGGCCCAAGGGAAGGGGACGGCGACAGGCCCGCGCCTCCTAAGTTAAAACTGCCGGTGAGCAAGCCGGTTCTCATACTTCTGGCTATCTTCGCTGTGACGACCTTAGTCGTTCTGGCTTCAGCGGGATTTTTAACCGACCTGTACTGGTTTCAGGCCAGAGGGCTGACGTCGGTTTTCTGGACCAGAATACTACCACAGTGGGGACTTATGGTGGTGGCGTCGGCGGCGGCCTTTGTAGCTCTCTTCGGCTCCTTCAGGCTGGCACTTAAAAGGGCCGCCCAGATCCCTCTGCCGGAGGAGATCTCCAGGATGCTGCCTCTGAGGGCACCTTTTGCGGGAATACTGGTCTTATTAGCGGCACTGGTGCTGGCCTTCATATCGGGCAACGGCGTCAGGGACCAGTGGGAGATAGCCCTTAAGTTCATCCACGGCACCGCCTTCGGCACAACCGACCCTATTTTCGGCAATGACATAGGGTTTTACGTTTTCAGCCTGCCTTTTTACAGGCTGTTTCAGACATGGCTCATGCAGCTGCTGTTCCTCTGTCTCGCCGGATCGGCGGCTATATACGTACTGACGTTGCTGCCCAAGTCCCAGATAGAGAGGCGCATAGACGTACCTAGGCCGGTGAAGGCCCACGTACTCACCTTGGCGGCCCTGATGGCCCTTAATTGGTCCTTCAGCTACTGGCTTCAGAGGTTTTACCTGCTCTACTCTCCAAGAGGAGTGGCTTTCGGCGCAAGCTACACCGACATACACGCCGACCTTCTGGCCCTTAATGTCATGATGGTCCTGTCGACCATAGTGGCGGTTTTGCTGATAATAGGGATCTCGAAAAAAACCTGGAAGTACTCCGCCGGTGTGGTAGGGATACTGTTTCTGTCGGGCATACTGCTTAGGGGAATATACCCGGAGATAATACAGAAGTACGTCGTGGTTCCCAACGAGTTCTCAAAAGAGACCCCCTACATACAGTACAACATAGACGGAACAACCAAAGCCTACGGACTGGAGAATCTGACCGTCCTGAACGTAGATCCTAAAGACAGGGTGACCGAGGCGGACATAGAGGCGGACCCCGAAACCCTGGCGAACGTGAGGCTATGGGAGCAGGCCCCTCTTCTCAGGAACTACAAACAGCTTCAGGAGATAAGGAGCTACTACAACTTCGGAAAAGCCCACATAGACCGATACTGGATAGACGGCCATTACAGACAGGTAATGCTCTCCCCGAGAGAGCTAGACTTAAGGGAGCTCCAGAACCCCACCTGGACGAACACAAAACTGGAGTTCACCCACGGATACGGCATAGTGATGAACCCGGTAAACGAGGTAGGCCCAAGCGGGCAGCCGGTTTTCTGGGTCAAGGATCTTCCTCCTGTCGCCTCCATATCGATGGACATCGAAAGACCTCAGATATACTACGGAGATTCACCGGAAAACTACGTCTTCGTAAACACCACGGTGCAGGAGTTCGACTATCCCATGAGTGAGTCGAACGTCAGGACCACCTACGACGGCAAAGGGGGAGTTCCTATAGGGTCCATATGGAGGAGACTCCTGTACGCCCTGAGTTTCAACGACTCTAAAATCATATTCTCCGACGTATTCACCTCGGAGAGCAAGATAATGTACCACAAAAACATCAGGGAAAGGCTCCACAAGGCCGCCCCCTTCCTGGTCTACGACGGAGATCCCTATATGTCGGTGATCGACGGCAGACTCCTCTGGATACAGGACTGCTACACCGTCACCGGCGACTATCCATATTCCGAGCCGGTGGTCATAAGCACCGGAAAAGGCAGGGCCAGGATCAACTACATCAGAAACAGCGTCAAGGCCACGGTGGACGCCTACGACGGCACCATGAAGTTCTACGTTATGGATGACGAAGATCCTCTGATCGAGACGTGGAGAAACATCTTCCCCGCCCTTTTCACCGACGGATCGAAGATGGACGACAAACTCAGAAAACATATTCGCTATCCTAAGGGACTGTTCTCCATCCAGAGCGAGATATACAGGACCTACCACATGAGGGATCCTAACACCTTCTACAACAAAGAGGACGTTTGGGAGACCATAAGGATAGACGACAGAGGATCTATGGATTCCTACTATCTGGTGATGACTCTGGCGGGGGAGGATAACCCTGAGTTCGTCATAATATCCCCCTTCCTGCCGATTGCTAAAAACAACATGATAGCCTGGCTGGCGGGGAGGTCCGACGGAGACAGCTACGGAGAGCTGGTGGTCTACCGGTTCCCCAAACAGAGGCTAATCTTCGGCCCCACCCAGGTGGCCGCCCTGGTGGACCAGACCCCCGAGATATCCTCCCAGCTTTCCCTCTGGAGCCAGAGGGGCTCGGACGTAATAAGGGGCAACATGCTGGTCATCCCTATAGGCGGAGGGCTTCTCTACGTTCAGCCCCTGTATCTCAGGGCGGAGAGAGGGGAGTTGCCGGAGCTAAAGAGGGTAATAGTCTCCACCGGAGGAAAGGTAGCCTGGGCGGAGGACTTCGGCACAGCTCTCGCTTCCCTGGTAGGAGACGGTACATCCATACCGGTAACCGAACTATCGATACCCCAAGCCCACGCCGAACTGGGCATGAGCGATAAAGGGCTTTCGGAGCTGGCGGTAAAAGCCCAGAACGCCTGGGAATCCTCTCAGGAAGCTCTGAAATCTGGGGACTGGGAATCCTACGGAAAGTGGATGAAAAACCTGGAGAGCATAATCCTTCAGATGAACGCAATATCCGAATAGACCTGAGCGACCCCCTTGAGGGGGTCGCTTTTTATTTTCAATAGGCGTAATATACAGATATATACACGTAGTAACTTTACACTTCGTTACGTTTCGCTGATACAGACGGTATAGAGAATAGATCTCCGGTGCTATATGATTGAAAAAGAAAGGGGGAGTTATAAAATGAAGTGGAAGTCTCGAGCGATCAGATACACCGTCCAGATAGGTTTTTTGGCCTTTTTGACCTATCTCGGCTATATGCACCAGAAGCTAGGAGGAGGACCTGCTGGAATTCCTCCGGTGGACGCCCTCTGCCCACTGGGGGGGGCGGAGACCATATACAGCTACCTGAAGTCGGGAGTGTGGCTCAGGAGGACCGCTCCCAGTGCCCTCATTCTATTCGGATCGGTAGTGCTAATGACGGTGCTGCTAGGAAGGGTATTCTGCGGATGGATCTGCCCACTAGGGACTATAGGCCAACTATCCGCCTCTATTGGAAGGAAAATAGGGCTTAAAAAGGTGGAGGTACCTAAAAAACTGGACTCCATAATGAGGCTCGGCAAGTACGTAGTCTTGGCCATAGCGGTATTAGGATCCTGGTATTACGGCACCCTTCTCTGGAGAGGCTACGATCCCTGGGTAGCTTGGATGCACCTTTCCGCCGGGTGGGCGGAGATAGAGGAAAGCCCCTGGGCCTTCGCGATCCTCTTTGGAACGGTCATAGGGGCCTCTATGGTAATAGAGCGTTTCTGGTGCCGTTATCTCTGTCCTCTTGGAGCCCTTCTGTCCCCGCTACAGAAAATAAGCTTCATCAAGGTAAGAAGAAAGGACGACACCTGCGTCCACTGCCATAAATGTGGCTCTTCATGCCCGATGGGCCTCGACCCTGAGACGAAGGAAGTCGAGACCTCGGCGGACTGTATAGCCTGCGGAGACTGCGTAGAGTCCTGCCCGGTTAAAGATACCCTTATCATGGGATCCTCCAGGATTAAACTGTCACCTCTGGTCGTGGGGGTACTGGGACTGACCATTTTCTTCGGAATCTACGGCACAGCAAGGTATACAGGTATATGGAGCACTACCGCCTCTATGCCTAAGACCAAGGAAAACGTAAATCCGGCGGACTACGTCTACGGTTGGATGAGCCTTGAGCAGGTCTCAGGGGTTACAGGGCTTTCGGCTGAAAAACTTATCGAAATAGGACAACTTGACGGAGACATACCTCGAGATAAGCCCTTGAAGTCCATAGAAGGGATGGACAACCACATCTTCACCGACGATCTCAAGAGGTGGTTCGACAGCGACGAAGCTAAATTGCCATCTAGCGCCATACCAGCTCCACCGTCGAACGTGGACGAGCTGAGAGGGAGCCTGACACTGACCGAGATAGGGGCAATTTACGGCATAGATCCGTCGGACGTAGTGAAACATCTCGCAGAGGTGGACCTCTGGACCGGAGAGATACCCCTGGATATACCTATAAAGGATATAGCTAAGCCCAGAGGGGAAGAGGTCCAGGTAATTAGAGAGGCTGTTAAGGCTACTTTGGCCCAAAGGACCCTCTAAAAACGCTGATCCTCGGAGAGACCGTTCCGACGTAGCCCAGAGCCCGTATACGATTGGGCGAAACAGGGCGCAGGCGGGACGGTCTCTCCGAGGGGACTCAAAGGTGAGTTTTTAGAGGCACCCAAAAAAGAGGGCTTGAGAAAAAAGACAAAAAGAGGTATGCTGTGCGAGGTAGATCAAGTTTTCTCCATACCAACAACCTCCAGAGATAAAGCCGGCAGGGAATCCCTGCCGGCTTTATCGTTTTAGATCACGACTGGGAGGAACAGCCGTTGGAGGAAAGGATCATGTGGGCCATATTACGGCCTAGCTCCGACCCCTGATCAAGGTCCGACTCGGAAGGTCTGCTCAGCACCTCTATCTCCGGGCCAACCTTCGTCCAACAGGGCTGGTCCGCAAAGACCCTCATAGGCTTCATAGCGGCACCTTTGCTCCAGGTATAGGATCCGCATACCCCGATGAACCGATTGGCCATCTTCTTCCCCTCTAAGGTTCCCATGAAATGGGCTATTTTGGGGAACACCCCTCCGTTATAGCTACAGCCAACCAGGATCAGCCCACGGCATCTCCAGGCGTCCCTCACTAGCTCGGAGGTCTCGGTTTTGGAGGAGTTTCTGACCACAACGTCCAGCAGTCCCCCTTCCCTCAGCCCCTTAGCCACAGCCTCCGCAAGCCTTGCGGTGTTTCCGTACATCGACCCGTAGACAACTAAAGCGGCGGGATCGGTCCTCTGACAGGCCATATCCCTGTAAAAGTCCACTATATACGCCGGATTTTTCCTGTACACCGGTCCGTGAGAGGGACATACCATGGTCAGCTCTATTCCAAGATCCTGGATCTTAGCCAGGGCCTTTTCCACGAAGGTGGAGTATTTGCCCACTATGTTGGAGAAGTAGCGGTAGGTCTCCCCTCTGTAGGATTCGAGGTCCAGCTGATCGTCGAACAGACCTCCGTCGAGGGCCCCAAAGCTGCCGAAGGCGTCGCAGGAGAAAAGGCACCCTGTGTTGTTGTCGTAGGTGACCATGGTCTCCGGCCAGTGAACCATGGGAATAAGGGCGAAAGTCAGCTTATGGGAGCCCAGGTCCAGTGTGTCCCCGTCTTTTACCTCCAGGGATTTAGGTATATCGCCGTAAAACTGGGAAAGATACTGGATGGTCTTGCTGTTTCCCACCACCGTCATGTCGGGAAAGGCCTGAAGCATCATCTCCACCGCTCCCGAGTGATCCGGCTCGACGTGGTTTACTATCATGTAGTCCACCGTCTTACCGGATCCTATGATCCTCTTTATGTTCTCTATGTAGTGAGGATAAAAATCGGACTTAACACCGTCTATAACCGCCACCTTGTCGTCGTCTAAGAGGTAGGAGTTATAGGAAATACCGTTCGGCAGGGGCCAGAGGGCCTCAAAAAGGTCGGTTGTCCGGTCGTTCACCCCTATCCACCAGGTCTTATCGGATATCTTAGCAGGTCTGTTCATGTTATCTCTCCTCCCAACGTCTTTGCTTCATATCATATCATACAAGTAGGGTATAGCACAGGGAGAGGCTGAGCCTCTCCCTTATTGTAAACCTATTTTACCGATTCAGGGGCTTAAGGCCCTGCTTTACGTCCACTTTGAAACGATTTACCTTCACCTTAAGGTCCTCCATTGAACGGGACAGGTCCTCCGCCTCCTTGGAGACGCTCTCCGCCGCCTTAGTTGTCTTATCGGTAGAGCCCTGAATGGAGTTCATCGACTCCACCGACTCCATGGTTGAATCGGTAACCGACTGAATCGCCGAGGTCATCTCCTCGCTGGCCGCCGCCTGCTCCTGAGCAACCGCCGCTATGTTTTGAATGGCGTCGTTGACGCTCTTCATCTGGGTCATAGCCCTTTGGAGCTGGGATTCGGCGTCTTTCGCCTCCGAGACCGCTTCTCCAAGTATAGAACCGGTCCTCTCGGTAGCCCCTATAGACCTCTTAGAGCTGTCCTGAAGGCCCTCGATAAGCGAGTCTATCTCCTTTGCGGATGTAGCCGACTCCTCCGCCAGCTTTCGGACCTCCTCGGCGACCACCGCAAAGCCTCTACCGGCGTCTCCAGCTCTGGCAGCCTCTATTGCGGCGTTGAGGGCCAGAAGGTTCGTCTGGTCCGCTATACCCGTTATGGTGTCCACAAAGCCCGATATGGACTCTACTGCCTTGGCGAGCTCTTTTATCCTGTCGATGCTCTCCAGAGAGACGTCACCGGCCTGTTCCATTTTCTCGATAGTTCTAAGAACCTTGTGGACGGCGCTCTCCGTCTCCTCCATGCCCTTCTCCGAGGCCTCCGCGCCGGAGGAAGCATCGTGGGCGGATTGCTGGGCTCCGGAAGCCACCTCTTCGACCGAGGCGTTGCTCTCCTCCAGGGCCGCCGAGTTGCCCTCGGAGATGGTCAGCATACGCTCCAGAGCCGCCTGGACCTCCTCCATGGATGAAGCCATATCACGGGCCATAGAGCTCATGGACTCGGACCTCTCGGTGACGGCGTCGGTCTGGTCCATAACCCCTTTCATCGCGTTCCTCATGCTCTCGGTCATACCGGCCAGGGCGTAGGCGAGCTGAACGACCTCGTCTTTCCCTTTTATGATTATCTCATCTCTGGAGAAGGTTAGGTCCCCTCCCTCGAGCCTCTTGGCGACGGACACCATCCTCTTTAAAGGGGCCGATATACTCCTGGATAGGATAAAGGTCATTATGACCGCCAGCACCAGAACCACTAAGGAGGATATCAAAACGCTGATCTTAAGGCCGTCCAGGTCGGATAGAGCCTCGGACACCGGAGCGGAGACCGCTACAATCAGGCCGTTTTTAAGGGTAGAATAGGATATTATCCTCTGGACCGACCCTAAAGAGGCGTTTTTTACCCCCTCTTTTTCCGATATAATGGATCGAAAGAGGTCTCTCTGACCTCCCTTCTCGATATCCACCATAGTGGGACCGTCGATAGATAAAGTGGGGTGGGTTAGATACCTGCCGTCCTGATCTATCATAAAGGCGTAGCCTGTATCGAATATATTACGGCTGGAAAGTTCCTTTTCGACGAAGGAAAAATCGAGAGACATGCCTATGACGGCTATCTTCTTGCCGTTCATCTCCACCGCCATATCGTAGTCGATCCTCTTTCTCCCCTGGTCATCAAGATAGGCGGAGGACCAGACAGCCCTGCCGGTATCCAGAGGCTTTCTGAACCACTCGGTCTTAGGGTTGTTACGGTCGAAAAGCTCCTTCACTGTGAAGTTCTCGTCCATAACCGCCTGTATAGCTCCGTTCGAGGACCTGCTAAACCAGAGCTTCTGCACGGTGGATATGTCGGGAAACAGCTCTGGGTTGAACACTATGTATATATCCAGCATCTGTGGCATCTGTTCCGCCATTCGGCCCACGAAGGACACGTTTTGGGAGATAAACTGATAAAAATAGAGCTCCCCGCTGCTCTGGGCCAGGTCTAGATTGAAGGTGGAGTTTATGGCCGCCTTTAGCGCCAGTAGCTCTCCGTCGAACCTTCCGAAACGTCCCTCTATAAACTGGGCGTTCTTTCGGGCGACCTCCAGACAATATTCGTTAGAAGACTGGATCAGGGCCTTACGGCTCTGCCAGTAGGACGTCCCCGCCACTAGGGCTGTGGTAGCGAGGAGAAGTAAAACCACGAAGGTGGTTATCTTGCTCCCTATAGTCTTGAACCTCATAAAAATCCCCTCCCGATAACAGTTACACACCGTAACATACTTGTATCCATAATATAACAGCTGACCTGTTAGTTCTAGTGTTTTGATTATTTTTGTCAATGGAAGCTAAGATAATGTATAATCCCCTTTATATCGTTTTGTGGAGGTCGAGATGATTGAGCTGACGAGAAAATATTACCTGACCCTTTTATTTATAACCGCAGCCATATTCTTGCTAATCACATTAAACCAACCAGAGTTTAAAAGGGACGTAGCTTTATCCGGCATAAACAACCTTGAGGGCGGCGTTATCAGGATGGCGGACAGAGGACTGGGCGTCGTAAAAGAGGCCTACGATGCCGCTTTCTCCGTTATATCCGGCGCTGGGTTGGAGACCTTTGCCCTGGCGGAGTTTATAATGGACCAAAACAGAGAGATTCCCCAGCCCACCGCCCAAAAGCAGGCCGCCGCCTTCATAAGGTACAGCAGAATTTACGGCATTCCCCTGAAGATCGCCGTCGCAGTAGCGAACACCGAGAGCCATTTCAGGCCGGACGCTAAAAGCTCCCACGGCTCCGCAGGGGTCATGCAGGTAACCTGGAGGATCCATAAAGAAGCCCTTCTCGCCCACGGTTTTAAGGGCAAAGAAGAGCTTCACGATCCTGTCCTCGGGATAAAGGCGGGATGCCTTATACTTTCCAGATACATAGCCAACACCGGTAGCCTAAAGGCGGGGTTAGGCCGATACTACGGCGGCTCCCCGGAGGTCTACTGGAGAAGGGTGTCTAGAAACGTAAAGAGATACGAGAGATACGAAAAGAGCAGAGGAGAGCTCTAGCCCCAGAAGAGCTCTATGGCGCTTTCCTCCGTAGGCCTGGTCGCCAGGCTTACCAGGACGAATACCACCAGCCCTATGACCAGAGTGGGGACGATGACGTTCATGCCCATAAAACTCTTGACCTTCGAGACCATGTAAACGTAGGATCCGACCCCTACGACCATGGAGGAAAGGGCTCCCTGGGCGTTTGCCCTCCTCCAGTACAGACCGAGCACCAGAGGCCATAGAAAGGCGGCCTGCATTCCTCCGAAGGCGAATATGTTTATCCATACTATAAGCTCCGGAGGCCTGACGGCAGCCAGAAACACTATGATACCCAGTATAGCGGTAGACGATAGGCTAAGGAACTTCACCTTTTTGAGCCCTCCCTCCTCGGAGAAAACTTTAGGGTTGACGTAGTTTACGTATAGGTCTTTGACTATAGTGGCGGAGGCCAGTATGAGCTGAGAGTCTATAGTCGACATAACCCCTGCTAGAGGTCCCGCTAAAAAGATACCCGCTATAATTGGAGGAAGGACCTTCAGAGACAGCAGGGGCATTATGGTGTCCCCTACGGTTATGTCTGGAACTATGGCCCTCCCCAGGGCACCGCAGAGGTGCATCCCTAACATGACGAAGGATACCACGAAGGTCCCTATCACTATGGCCTGATGCATCGATTTAGAATCGGTATAGCCCATACACCTGACGGCGGTGTGAGGTAGACCGATGATACCAAAACACACCAGAACCCAGAAGGAAAGTATAAAGGGTTTGGATATAAAACCGCCAGGACCGTAAGGTGTTATGAGAGATGGATCTATAGTCTTGAGCTTTAGGACCACCGACTCCATGCCACCACCGGCGGATATTATCCCTATAAGCAAGGCGGTAGTGCCTATAATCATAACCACTCCCTGAAGGGCATCGGTCAGAGCCACCGCCCTAAAACCGCCTACGGTGGTGTAGAGGACAACCGTAGCGGCGAATATGCCGAGCCCCCAGTTATAGGATAGTCCTGTCATACCCTGAAACAGTCTGGCTCCCCCTATAAACTGGGCGGTCATGGCGGCGACAAAAAACGCCAGAAGGCTAATCGAGGCCACTATAACCACCCAGGGACTGGAATACCTCGCCCTGAGAACCTCGTTTACGGTTACAGCGTTTATCCTCCTGGATATTATGGCGAACTTTTTCCCAAGCACACCGAGGGTAAGCCAAGCAGTCGGGACCTGTATCATCGCCAGCAAGACCCACCCTAGTCCCATTTTGTAGGCGACCCCAGGTCCTCCTATAAAACTGCTGGCGCTGGTGTAGGTAGCTACCAAGGTCATAGCTAAGATGAATCCCCCCATACCTCTACTTCCTATAAAGTACTCCTCCATAAAGTTATCCGACTTTGAGAGTTTTCTGTTGCATATAACCGCCATGGCGTAGATAAATACAAGATAACAGGCCACAGGTATCATAACCGAGTAATTAATATCACTCATCCCGATCCTCCTTGGAGTCCAGGCTGACAGGCCTGAAGAGCAACTTAACCATAGCCCAGGCGAGGACACAGAAGACAAAAGGCCCTAGGACTGAGCTGAAAAAAAACCATCCTGGCAATCCCATGACGAAATGGAACGATTCAGGGTCCTCCGGTGTGCCGTGGTAGGCAAAGCCGTACCACCAGGTAAAATAGAGCAAAGCCAGCGCTACAGAGCAGATAGCCTCGAATCGGGCTATTTTGAAACGACGATCTTCCATTCCTGACACCTCCTATTTAGCGGGAAAGTAGCTATTGTTTCACGTGAAACAACGGTCAGAGCCCCGGTATCCACAGGGGATTACGACGATCTACCACCTGATATATCCTCCCTGACGAACGATCCCAACAGTAAGGCCCGTTGTTAGAGGGAACCCCAGAGCCGTCCAGAAAACCCATTCCTTGAGCTATAGCTGAGCTTTGAGAGATGGTTCCACCTACAGGGGCCGCCAGTGGCAGGACTCCCTCGATATCCGTCGGCTTCCACGACCCTGGCATCCCTGTCCTGCTCGCCAGTTCGGATAAAACGTCCTCCATACCCTTCGGCGATGTGTCTATGAAAAGGTGTTTGGCCCTGGAGGAAGATCCAAAGGACCTCAAAAGCTCAGCGGCGAGGAAATCCCCTCCCTCAAGGTCCGTGAGCGATCGAACGGAGACCATTAAAGCATCAACCGCCATCAGAGGTCGTGGAATCAGGGAAGGATATACAAATCCCAGGACCTCTCCCCATCTTGACGGATCGCCCTGGGGATATATAGCCTCGATGAGAGCGAGACCGACGGAGGCCCTTTCCCTGGATGACCCCTCCCACAGGGACTTCCAGAGGATCAACTCCGATTTAGAGGGAGCTTCGGATAGAAGATCTTTTTTAAGGTGACCGCCGATAATTTCACCTTCTTCTCGCTTTAAACTCATCTCGACCATCGAGTCGTACCTATCCTGCCATCCCCAGGCCACCGAGGACATAAGGCAAAGAGCTATAGTTATCAGCTTAAAGATCAAAAAGACACCTCCTTAGTACCTCGGAGAGATCTCTCCGAGAATTAGGGTTTTTTATTCCCTTTAGGAAATTTTTTCATATATGTAGCCATAAGCCTCGCCAAGGCCTCCGCTATCTCCTCGTCCTCTATTTTCTCCGATGTGTAGCTCAGACAGGCTCGAATGGACGCAGGAGAGGGCTCTATCCTATAGGGTTTAGGGGGAGGGATCTCCCTGGGCTCCTCGATCCTCCCTACAACTACCCTTATCCCCTTTATTCCCAGCTTCCACCTTTTCTCTATGCTTCTGATCAATCCTCCCGCCTTCATGGTGATTACTTTAGCTATTGATGGGGTGAGACAGACCACCACAAGGACGTCCCTCTCTATGCTGACCGGTCTGCTTTTCTCGGCGAGGTTTTGCCCCGCCACCCATTCCCATTCCTTTACCATCTCCGCTATGGACATGGCTATAGAGAGACCCGCGGGAATCCTGCCGGGGATAAGGGACCCTAGGCTCTCTACTTTGCTCTTTCTTCGGTACATTTCCTTCTCCTGACCGACAGCGCCAAGGAGAGAAGTTGAAGGTCCGTAGGGGTCACCCCGGAGATCCTCTTAGCCTGTCCCAAGGTCCTTGGCCTTATTGACTCAAGTTTTTCGAGACTCTCCGCCAGCATACCTTTTAGGGACCTATAGTCAAAATCATCAGGGATGGTCAAGTTCTCCATACCCTCTATCTTTAAAACGGATCTCTCCTGACGGGCCACGTATCCGGCGTATTTGACCTCTATCTCAACTCGTCTGGTTATAGATCGGTCTAGATCCTCTCCAGGAGGGATATGGCCGCTGACAAAGTCGTAGGTGACCTTAGGCCTTCTGAGCAACTCAGCCGCCGATACGGAGCGATCTATCGGTGGCTCTCCGATGGAGTAAAGATCCGAGTTGACAGCGTCGGTAGGGGATATTCGTATCTTTTCGACCCTTTTAACCTCTCTATCCAGAGACTCCCATACCCTCTGGAGCACAGCCCATCGATGGTCATCGATCAGCCCCAGCGACCTCCCTATGGGAGCCAGCCTCCTGTCGGCGTTGTCGTGGCGCATCAGTAGCCTGTGTTCACACCGGCTGGTGAGCATTCTGTAGGGCTCTTTGGTCCCTTTTGTGACTAAGTCGTCCACCAGAACGCCTATATAGCCCTGATGTCTCCTTAGGACCAGAGGCTCCTCCCCTCTCATGATCAAAGAGGCGTTAACCCCGGCCATAAAGCCCTGTACCGCCGCCTCCTCGTAGCCTGAGGTGCCGTTTATCTGTCCTGCGAGAAAAAGCCCTCTTACCGATTTAGTCTCAAGCCAGGGTGTAAGCTGGGTAGGGTCGACGTAATCGTACTCTATGGCGTAACCGGGCCTCATAATCCTTACGTCTTTACATCCAGGCAGTTTTCGGGACATCTCCACCTGGACGTCGTAGGGAAGGCTAGTGGAGAAGTTCTGTATGTATATCTCCTTGCTGCCTCTCGCGACTGGCTCGAAGAAAACCGGATGGCTTTCCTTCTCGGGAAACTGCATCACCTTGGACTCTATAGAAGGGCAGTATCTCGGACCGGTCCCTGTTATGGTTCCCGACTTTATAGGGGACCTATCTATGTTTGCCTGGATTATGTCGTGAATATCGACGTTGGTCCTGCCTATACCGCAGGTCATATCCCGGTATACCTTGGGTTCGTCCCAGATATCCATGGCCTGAGGTTCTATCTCTCCCTCCTGGATCTCCAGGGATTTCCAGTCTATAGAATCGGAGTGAAATCTCGGAGGAGTCCCGGTCTTTAGCCGTCCCATCCTGAACCCCAGCTCTCTGAGAGAATCTCCGAGGCCGTGGGCTGGAATCTGGCCTAAAGGGCCGGAGGAGAAGTTGACGTCCCCTATATGTACCCTGCCGTCCAGATATGTGCCGGTGGTCAATATGACCGCTTTGCAGGAGTAACTCAGTCCGTAGAGGGTTGTTACCCCTTTAACCTTCCCTTTCTCAACCACAAGTCCGGTAACGGTGTCCTGATGGAGCTCTAGGTTAGAGCAGTTATCGATAACATGGCGATAATGGCGATGGTAGTCGTGCAGATCGCACTGTGCCCTTAGTGCCCTGACAGCAGGGCCTTTTGAGGTGTTAAGCCATCTCATCATCAGAGCCGATCGGTCGGTGGCCCTTCCCTGCTCTCCTCCTAAGGCGGATATCTCCCTTATGAGATGGCCCTTGGCGGGGCCCCCTATGGAGGGATTACAGGGCATGAGGGCTATGTTATCCAGATAGAGGTTCAACAGTAGAGTCCTGTTTCCCATCCGTGCCGAGGCCAGAGCGGCCTCACATCCTCCGTGACCAGCCCCTACCACTACAACGTCGAAGACATTTTCTTTTGTCATCGTATTATTTATTTTCCTCCCCAAAATCGTAGGTAAGGACGGTGGTATGCCCTGTCCCAGATCTACCGTCGCAGGACAGTATTATTTGCATTCCGTCCTGAGACCATTTCTGCGTCTCACCTCTGTCGTGAGACTCTATTTTTCTGTCGTAACCGTATTTAGACCTGAGTTTAAGGGTCAGTTCCGAGTAGTTTCCCAACATGTCCCCTATGTCATCGCTGGTAGGACCCTCTTTTTTGAGAAAGATAAACTGAAATAGCTCAAGTCTATTGTCCTTAAAAACAGTCTTTATCACGGAAGGTCTATCGAAAAAAGATCCGTCGAAAAAGACCTCCCTCGATCTACCCATATCGATGGCCGATATGTCCAGTCTCAAGGAACATCCTCTTTCCTCCATAGCGGCTACGACCGTATCGAATCTAGACCCTCCTGGGATACCCCATACCGAAGGTGATGCTATCGCCGCCGTCTGGATAACCAGAGACAGGCAGATAGCTGCTAATATTTTCATCATAATTAAAGTTCCTTTCGATAGAAGTCGCCTTTATCGGCGTTCCAGATAGCTCCAGGCCAGTCGAAAACGTTTTCCTCCGCCGTGGCGGCTATTACCTGCCATTTTAGATTTTTAAGGGTCTCCACCAGTATTCGCCTTCCGTTGGGATCCAGCTCCGAGGCTACCTCGTCCAGTAGAAGTATAGGTTTCTTTTTAAGTTTAGTCTGAATAACCCAGCCTGCGGCCACGATGAGGGATATGGATAACCTTCTCCTCTGTCCTCGACTGAAAACCGACGAAGCGGCCATAGATCCCGAGAGGACTTTTAGATCATCCCTGTGAGGTCCTACCAAAGGCCTGATAGAACCTCTCTCCCTCTGGGAAAATCTATCCACCGAAAGGTAATAGTCTTCCTCTCCATCCTCTGCAAGCCCTCCTCCTCCTCTTTCCATGAAAAAGGATACCTGACCTGGGGGAAGATCTCCCGACGCCTCCAGGCCCATTCTAATGGCCTTAACGGCCCTATCCCTACAGGACCATATCCAGGAGGCCATAGGCGCTACAGCTCTGTCCACGAGAACGGTGGATCTGCCCGATACAAGAAGGGCCTTTTTATGGGCTATGGCCCTTCTGTATTCGGTCAGCCTGAGGGCGTACATCGGGTATATGACCGCACATAACACGTCCATAAACCTCCGTCTGACGGCGGGAGATCCCTCTATTAGCGCCATGTCCTCGGTTAAAAATGATAAAGTCGGTATTTTGAGCCTTATATTTGAACAGTTGCTCCTTTTATCGTCACACTTCATCGAACATCGAGAGGTAACTGAGGTCTGGACGGTTACCTCTTCTTCCCCTCCTGCTACTGCCTGGAGAAAACCTCTTTTATCGTCGCTGTCCCAGTTGACCATAGAGGACTTGGCGGCGGATTTAAAAGGTCCCCAACCGGAAAGTATATTCAGAGTTTCTATTAGATTAGTTTTACCGGACCCATTGGGACCCAACACTAAATTAAGCCCTGGGTTCCAGGATAACCTGGATAGAGCTATATTTTTAAAATTTTTTATCCCTGTCTCTTTAAAAAACACGATCTAAAAAGGTGACTCCTCGAACTCGTCCAGTCCATCTAGGTCGGAGCTTTTAAGTTTCATAGGCATCAGCATGTAGAGGAAATCGCTCTCTTTAGGCCTGAGCATCATCATCTGCCCTTCCTGGCCGTTGAAGGAAAGGGATACGCTATCTCCATGGAAGGCCTTTAGACCGTCTATCATGTAACCCACGTTAAAAGCGACTTTTAAAGGCTCTCCTTTTATTATTCCGTCCACCACTTCCCTGGCCTCACCTACGTCAGGTGCTTTACCCCAGAGATGGAGATCACCTCCAGGGGACAGGATAAGGACTACCATCCTGGTGCTGTCCCTTACGACTACGTCGACTCTTTCGAGGGCGGATATAAACTGAGATCTATCTATCTCCAAGGTGGTGGTTGTGTTCGGGCTTAGGATCCTCTCGTAGTTTGGAAATGTGGATTCCACCCTTCTGACGGAAAACTCTATGTTATCCGATGAAAAATAGCCTAGAGCTCCGTCTAAGGATATTTTTATGTTGCTCTCGACCTCTACCGAGGAGAGTATCCTCAAAAATTCCCTTATAGAGCTGAGAGGCAACAGCATATCCTGATCTTTTGAATCTTTATCGACGTATGCCTTTGAGAGTGAAAGCCTCCTTCCATCGGTAGATACGCAGTGAAACTCGCCGTTTTTTATCTGAAGAAGCTCCGCCCCAAGGTATTTGGGAAATTCCTCCCCCATATTCCCCGCTATTCCACCTTCGTCCAGTATCCTATGAAGCTCGTCTTTTGATATTTCGCAAAAGGAAGATGCCCCTGAGGAAGAGGGAAGTTTAGGAAATTCTTCCCATGGATAAGTTGAAAATCTGTATCTATTTCTGCCGGATATAAGAAGTCCTTTTCCGTTTTCGTCAACCTCTATATCGAATATAGAGGTTGATGCCTTTTTAAAAAGCTCTCCTACTACCTTCACGGGAAAGACGGTTTTTCCCGGTTCTTTTACGGTTATACCGTCTACGTAGGTTTTTATAGAGGTTTTCAGGTCTGTCGCTAGAAGTGTGGTTTTATCTCCCTCTGAATCCAGCAGTATTCCTGAAATGACGTTCATAGGGCTCTTCGATGCCGATACTCTCTCGGCCATTTGCCATGCTTTCATAAAGATATTTTTATCGATAGAGAGTTTCATATAGGGTTTTGCTCCTTTCGGATTTTGTGTTTGTGGATAAAATGCCCACTGTGGTTTTCTACTCTCTTTATATCTTGTAAGGCAGTAGTTGTAGTAGTAAGGGCTGTGTATATGTGTATAACCGTGTCACTGCCCCTTATCCACTGAAAATCCACTGTGGATAGATAAGTGTCAACTCAGGGGACGTTTATCCACAGTATCCACATATATTTTGTGAATAAGGCAAATCAGCGGTTTATGCACATGGAGATACACCTAAAGTCACAGCTTTTTCTCGACGTTATCCACAATG
Organism: Dethiosulfovibrio salsuginis; assembly: GCF_900177735.1. Lineage (NCBI taxonomy): Bacteria > Thermotogati > Synergistota > Synergistia > Synergistales > Dethiosulfovibrionaceae > Dethiosulfovibrio > Dethiosulfovibrio salsuginis. Next base: position 55,150 of record NZ_FXBB01000011.1, read on the forward strand.
TTTTTCACCCTCTGGTTATTATCAAGCATCTGTTCTATCTTTTTCTGGGCGTGAAGCACTGTGGTATGGTCCTTTTTGTTGAAAGCAAGACCTATCTGCTGAAGGCTGCTCTCGGTGTGTTTTCTGCACACATACATAGCTATCTGTCTGGCGAGAGCTATCTCGGAGGTCCTTTTACTGCTTATAAGATCTTCGACGCTGAAGGAACATTCCTCCGCCACTATCTGCTGTATTAGATCCACGCTGACCGGGCCCCTTGATGTGTTTCTGACTATGTCTTTTAGCCATTCGGAGGCGTTATCCACGGTTATAGGCTCGCTGTTAAGCTCCGCGCAGGCTATGACCCTGTTGAGCGCTCCCTCTAGCTCCCTTATGTTGCTTGGTACGTTCTGAGCCAGGTATATAACCACCTCGTAGGGTATGGAGTAGTTTCTAAACTCCGCTTTTTTGGTGAGTATGGCTATTCTCGTCTCGTAGTCCGGCGACTGTATGTCGGTGACCAGCCCCCACTCGAAACGGCTCACCAGCCTGTCCTCTATGGATTTTATGTCCTTCGGCGGCCTATCGGAGCTTAAAACTATCTGTTTTTTGTCGTTGTGCAGGCTGTTGAAGGTGTGGAAAAATTCCTCCTGGGTGCTCTCTTTACCGGCCAGAAACTGTATGTCGTCTATAAGGAGCAGGTCCATCGTTCTGTATCTGTTCCTGAATTCCGAGGTTCTGTTGTTCTTTATGCTTGTTATCAGCTCGTTGGTGAATTTTTCCGAACTGACGTAGGATACCTTCAGGTTTCTGTTGTTCTGGAGGGCGTGGTGCCCTATAGCGTGCATAAGGTGGGTTTTCCCCAGACCGACCCCTCCCCATATGAACAGAGGGTTGTATGCCGCTCCCGGATTTTCCGCCACCGCCAGGCTAGCTGCGTGGGCGAGCCTGTTCGATTTTCCCACAACGAAGGAGGAAAAAAGATAGTTAGGGTTAAGACCGCTTATGTTCGACGAAGACTGAGGTCTTACCGTCTTTTCAGCTCTTTCCTGTTCCTTTCTGTTTTCACCGTCCCCAACGCTTAGCCTGAGTCCCGTTCCATAGCCTAGGTCCACCATGGTTTCCTCCAGGATCTTCATAAATCGGTCCTGTATCTGGACCTTTATAAAGTCGTTTGCCACGTCCAGGGAGAGAAAACCGTCCTCTATCTCCAGAGGTACACATGTCTTGAGCCATATGTCCACCGCTCCTTCCGGTAGCCGTGGAGTGGCCGCTGCGATAATGTCCTGCCAAACCTGTTCAAAGTCTTTCACCGAATGTCACCTCAAGAGGTTCAAATTTTAGGAAATTCGTCCACAAAAGTTATCCACATATCCACAGGTATAATACATCACTATGTGTAAAAAGCGAACCCCATTGTATCAGGGGAGTTACGGATTGCAAAAGTTATCCACACAATTTGACGAATCCTGTCAAAGCCCATCGTAGCTGGAACAGGAGATCTATCCACATTCTATCCACTATTGTGGATAGAAAAACTCACCCTGTAGAGGTGAAGTGGATATTATAATACAGACCGACGGCCTGTGTGGATAAACCGAACCCCTTTACACCCTGGTGGTTATGTGAATAATAGAGATAGAGATTATTCTTACAGGGGGTATCTAGATGTCCACGTATATGAACAACGCAGCGACTAGCTGGCCCAAGCCCGATCCGGTTCCTAAGGCGGTTTTCGATTTTATGGTAGGACGGGGAGCTAACCTGGCCAGAGGTGCTGCTGCCGGAAGGGACCTCGAGACTATGGATATGGTTATGGAGTGCAGGGAAAAGGTAGCTGCACTGTTTGGTGGTCACAAAAAGGGAGATCCTCGTTATGTTTCTTTTTCCTCAAATATAACGGAATCTTTGAATATAGTGCTAAAGGGGTTTTTGAAGCCTGGAATGACGGTGGTTACCTCCTCTATGGAGCACAACGCTGTTATTCGACCTTTGAGGAGCCTGGAAAAAAAGGGGATAAAGCTGGAGATTTTGCCCTGCGATTCCTGTGGAAAACTGGATCCTCATGGCTTTGAATCGCTCTGTGGTTCTAAAAAAGTGGATATGTTGGTGATTGCCCACGGCAGCAACCTGTGCGGAGTTATCCAGGATGTGGATAGTTTATCCAAAATTTGCCGGGAAAAAGATATCCACTTTGTCCTGGACACAGCTCAGACCGCCGGAGTTATCCCCATTTCCGCCTCTGACCTCGATCTCGCCGCCCTGTGTTTTACCGGCCATAAGGGACTGATGGGGCCTCAAGGTGTAGGTGGGATATTGTGGAAGCCCTCCTTCGCCGAGGTCTGCGACCCCTTCGTGGAGGGCGGTACAGGAAGCTTTTCCCACGAGGAATACCAGCCTAAAAGTATGCCCGATAAGTTCGAGTCTGGGACACCTAACCTGCCGGGCATAGCGGGACTTCTGGCGGCTGTTCGGTGGATAGAGGAGATAGGCATCGAAACTATCCACCGCCGGGAGGAGGAACTGGGCTCCAGGCTCTTAGAGGGCCTGAAGGCCGTTCCCGGCGTGGTTTTCCACGGTTCTTCCGAGATGGAAGGCAGGCTTCCGGTCTTCGCCCTCAATATAGAGGGGCTTGATAACGGCGTTATCGCCGGTCAGCTGGCGGATATTGGGATAGAGACCAGGCCAGGGCTTCACTGTGCTCCTCTGGCCCATAAGACCTTGGGATCCTTCCCACAGGGAGCCCTCAGGCTCAGCGTCGGTTTTTTCTCCTCCGAGGAGGACGTGGATAGAACGTTAGATGCTATAAAGGCCCTTATCTCCCAGGGATAACCATCAAGGAACCTCTCGCCCGGGGCTTTCCAGAAAAAAGCAAACCTGTCCCTCGATCGGGGCAGGTTTGCTTTTTTCCGCGATCTAATATAGAGTGCTCCTGGTCACTAAAATAGTCTTTTGGAGGGCGTTATGAAGGTCGTCATAGTTGGAGCGGGCAACGTAGGTTACACCATAGCCCGAAGTCTCTCTCTTGAGGGGCAGGATATTGTCGTAGTGGAGAAAAATCAGGAGGTCGCCGCAAAGCTGGAGGACGAGCTTGACGTGGCGGTGGTGGTCGGAAACGGTGCCCGTCCTCCTGTATTGGAGAGAGCTGGAATATCCGAAGGCTGCGACGTGGACTTTCTGATCGCCTGTACCGATCACGACGAGGTCAACATAATGGCCTGTTGGGTCGCTAAAAAATGCGGAGTTAAAAGGGCCATATCGAGGGCTAGAGGAATGGAATACACCGATACACCTCAGTGGGCTTCCTTTTTGGGAATAGACGTGATGAACTCCCCAGAGAGATCTGTTGCCAGGGATATAGAGGACCTCCTCGAGGTCAACGCCGCGGTCCACGCTACCGAGCTTTTCGACGGTAGAGCAGGATCCTACGCTTTCAGGGTTGAGACGACCTCCCCTATATTGGGCAAAAGCCTGATTCAGGTGGGAAAGGAAAATCCCGATCTCTCTTCGGTAATGGTCTACGTCGAAAGGGGGGGCAAGGGCATTGTCCCCTCAGGGGAGTGGGTAGCTCAGGAGGGAGATCTGTGTTTTCTTGTCTCCTTCAGGGATATGGTCTTCAAGATACAGGAGCTATTTCACCCTGGCAAGGATAGAGCCCTTAGGCGGGTCATGATAGTGGGAGGGGGCAAGTTGGGGGTCCATCTCGCCCAAAGACTGATAAAAAGCTACCGTTCCATAGAGGTAAAAATTATAGATCGAAACAGGGAGAAATGCATCCGATTGGCGGAGGAGCTACCTAAGGTAACCGTACTGTGGGGAGACGGCACCGACGAAAAACTTCTAAAACACGAGGGCATTCAGGACGTAGATGGCTTCGTAGCCACTACCGATAACGATGAACTAAACATGATTTTGGCCATCTTAGCGGACAGAATGAACGCCAGAAAGACGGTGGCGGTGGTCAGAAAGGAGCTTTACTCCAGACTTGCGGAGGATCTTCCAATCGACTCTGTGGTAAACCCCAACGACTCCCTGGCCTCGGTTATCCTCAGACACGTCAGGTATCCCGAGAGCGCAGGGACACTTTCCATGATAGACCGCATAGGGGCGGAGATGCTGGAGGTGACCGTACCCAAAGACAGTCCGGTGGGGGGAAAAGAGCTTAAAGACATCGACCTTCCTAAGGGTATTATCTTCGCCATGGTCAAAAGAGGGGATTCTATAATAGTTCCCGATGGATATCTTGTTATAACCGAGGGAGATATTATCTCTGTCTTTGCCACAGGAGACCTGCTCCCTAAGGCCATCAAAATACTGGGGGTTTCCCAGTGAGGCTAAGGCTGGTCCTGAGGGTTTTAGGGCTTCTGGTTGGCATAGTTTCCCTGTCAATGATATGGCCTCTATACTGGAGCCTATCCGACGGCACCGCCGATTGGGGGGCTTTCGTGGTCTCCATTCTGGCGGGGCTGTCCATAGGCGCGGCGATGTTCGCCTTAGGTAAAGGAGAGGACTACCAGGAGCTAGGTATAAGGGAGGCCTTTGCGGTGGTCAGCCTTTCCTGGGTGGTGGCCTCGGCGGTAGGGGCTCTGCCATTTTACCTCTCACAATCGGTTCCGACCTATACGGACGGTTTTTTCGAGGCTATGTCGGGCTTTTCAACCACCGGTGCGTCTATACTGACGGACATAGAATCCAATCCTAGAGGAATTCTCTTCTGGCGAAGCCTCACCCACTGGCTTGGAGGAATGGGCATAATAGTCCTCAGCCTGGCTATCCTGCCCTTTATAGGGGTCGGTGGTATGCAGCTTTTCAAGGCGGAGGTGCCAGGGCCGACACCGGAAAAACTCACCCCTAGGGTTCAGCAGACCGCGGTCCTCCTGTGGGCGGTATACGTCCTCCTCTCCGCTTTGGAGGTCGGGGCTTTGGCCCTCGGTGGCATGAATATGTTTGAATCACTTACCCATACCTTCGGCACTATGGCCACAGGGGGATTTTCCCCTCTGAACGGAAGCATCGGCCAGTACGACAGCGCCTATTTTGACTGGGTTATCACACTTTTTATGTTTCTCGCAGGGGCTAATTTTGCCCTCCATTACATGGTTCTTCGGGGGAAATGGGGAAGCTGGTGGAACGACGAGGAGTTCCGTTTTTACCTGAAGGTCGTCCTTTTCTCCACCTTTTCCGTCGCCCTTTCGCTCTATCTTTCAGGTCAGGTCTCCACATTTGAGAGATCTCTTAGGGACGGAGCTTTCCAGGTGGTCAGTATTTTGACCACCACCGGCTACGCCACCGCAGACTTCGATCGATGGCCTTTCTACGGAAAGATGGTCCTCTTTTTGTTGATGTTTTTAGGGGGCTGTGCGGGTTCTACCGGAGGAGGCATAAAGAACGTAAGGATAATGGTTTTGATAAAAAGGGTCGGTATGGAGATATCCCATCTCCTTCATCCCCAGCAGATAATCAGACTTCGTTTAAACGGTAGGGTGCTTAAAGAGGATGTCCTGGCGTCGGTGACCGCCTTCTTCATCATATACGTCCTTCTTTTTGCCGGTTTTTCCCTAGCAATGGCGGCCACAGGGCTCGATCTTATAGAGGCGTTCTCCAGCGTCGCAGCCACCTTGGGAAACATAGGCCCTGGGTTTGGACAGATAGGGCCTACGGGAAACTACTCCGCTATCTCTATCACAGGAAAATGGATTCTCTCCCTGTGTATGCTTCTCGGTCGCCTCGAGATATTCACCGTAGTCATGCTGTTTGTTCCTGGAACCTGGCGACAGTAACAAAACGGTCTTCGTCCACCTTAGGTGAACGAAGACCGTTTTGTTTCACGTGAAACAATTCTACAGGCTGTTGAAGCTCAGGTCGGAGACCGATCTAGCTGTCCCTACGCAGCCGTTTACCCTGGCCCTCTCGAGCCACATCGACGCGGTTCTCTCGTCTCCCATTCTGGAGTACAGAGAGGCCAGGCTCAGTTGGGCGGAGGGATTGCCCTGTTTCGCCGAAAGGGTGAGCCACTTAAGGGCCTCAGATTCGTCCCTTCCTACAAGGTATCCTGCGCTATAGGCCTCCCCTAATACCCTCTGAGCGTCGGAGTTGCCCGACTGGGCCAGCTCCTGTACCGACGTGAACTCTCTTGAATCGGCGACATCCACCAATCCCTGGGCTCCGTAACATACGCCGATAATCACAGCAAGAAGAGCAGCTATTTTAGAAAATCTCATATCCTACGCCTCTTTTCAATTTTTTTAGTTGATCTTGATCTGACCCCATTATAGCCGGTGTTTTCGTGGAGGCAACCCCACTTGTGAAAAGAGTGACAAGTAAAAAAAAACGGTCTCTAACTACATTATGGGGACCTCTAAAAACTCACTTTCCAGTCCCCTCGGAGAGACCGTTCCGCCTGCGCCCTGTTTCGCCCAATCGTATACTCGACCTGCCTGTTTCGTACGAACCGCCTCGGAGGGCACGTCCTGTCGCCCCATTCGACTACACGACGGCATGTCGAGTATACGGGCTCAAATGGGCTCCGTCGGAACGATCTCTCCGAGGGGCAGAGTTTTTAGAGGTGCCCATTATCTAAGATCTATAAAGATCAGCGGCTATATACACTATAATATAACCCTAGACACGGTTTTTTTCCTCTTCATGATATACTGACCTAAAGACGGGAGTTGTTGCCGCCGAGGCCGTTGGAGGTGTACGTTATGGTCAGTAAGCTGGAGAAGCTTATCAAAGAAAGTCCCCTTTTGGGCTTCGCCCATCACAGGATATTAGTCGATGGTGACGGCAAGCCCTTCGATTATGTTTTTCTGGAGGTGAACTCCACCTTTGAGCGTCTGACGGGCCTGAAAAGGGACGATATCCTGAACAAAACGGTCAGACAGTGTCTGCCTGGATTTGAGCGTTCCGATTTCGACTGGATCGCCGCCTACGGAGAGGTCGCACTGACAGGCAAGGAGAGGGAGTTCGAGAGTTATTCTGAGCTTTTAGAAAAATGGTTTAGAGTCTACGCCCACTCCACCGAAAAGTTCTTCTTCACCACCCTTTTTCTCGATATAACCGACCACAAGAGGCAGACCGAGGAACTGGAGGGTTTTTTCTCCGTCAACTTAGATCTCCTCTGTATCGCCGACGTAGAGGGAAACTTCGTTAAGACCAACCACGCATGGTCGGAGATTCTGGGCTACTCCCCTGAGGAGCTGGACGGCAGGAAGTTTCTGGAATTCGTTCATCCCGATGACCTTGAGCCCACTCTTAAGGCCATGGAAAGCCTGTCCCAGGGGGATAAAGTATTGAACTTCGTCAATCGCTATAGATGTCGAGATGGATCCTACCGCTTTATAGAATGGAGGTCTCACCCCAAGGGCAGGCTTATCTACGCCGCAGCAAGGGATATCACAGACAGAAAAAAGTCGGAGGAAAGGCTTACCGAGTACAGGGAAAGGCTATCCAAGGCCCAGATATTCGCCAGGGCTGGAACCTGGGAGTTCGACGTAAACACCTCAAGGCTGTTCTGGTCTCCCGAATGTGAGGCCCTTTTCGGAGTCCAGGAGGGCACCTTTGAGGGGACCTTCGAGGGGTTTATGAGACGGATCCACCCCGATGACAAAGATATGGTCCTAAAGACCACAGAGCCTATGGTGACATTAAAAAAGGGATTTTCGCTGGATTACAGCCACAGGATTATCACCGATAGAGGAGAGGTCCGCTGGGTCAAAGAGTTCGCCGGTGTGGTCCGAGACGAAGGAGGAAAAACGGAAAAAGTCGTCGGATTCGTCATGGATATAACCGAGCAAAAACAGGCGGAAAAGAGCCTTTCTGAGAGCAAAAAACAGCTCGATATGTTCTTCTCCCAGTCTCTGAGCGGCTTTTTCTTCATGATGCTCGACGAGCCTATAGTATGGAACGATCAAAGCGACAAGGATAGGTTGTTGGACTACGTTATGGGCCATCAGAGGATTGTAAAGGTAAACCAGGCAATGCTAGATCAGTACGGCGCAAAAGAGGAGGACTTTATAGGTCTTACCCCTAACGAGCTCTTTTCCCACGATGTAGATTACGGACGGACACTGTGGCGTGGGCTGTTCGATAAGGGACGATGGCACGTCGAGACCAGGGAAAAGCGAATGGACGGCACCGATGTGCTGTTCGACGGAGATTATATCTGTACCTACGACGACGAGGGCCGTATCACCGGCCACTTTGGGGTCCAGACCGACGTCACAGAAAGGAAGGCCGGAGAGGAAGCCCTTGCCAGGGCCCTTGAGGAACGGAGAATTCTCCTCGATAACGTTCAAATTCAGCTTTGGTATCTCATAGACGACCATACCTACGGAGCGGTTAACAAGGCCCATGGGGATTTTCTCGGCGTAGACCCCGAGGACCTGGCCTTCAAGGATATGTACGATATTTTTCCGCCGGAGGTCGTGGAGGAGTGCCGAAAGTCAAATATAGAGGTCTTTATCAGCGGCAGGCCTATGCAGACCGAGGAATGGGTGCCCGACTCGTCGGGAGAGCCGAGGCTTTTGTCCATACTGAAGACCCCGAAGCTGTCTCCCGAAGGGAATGTCGAGTACGTCGTCTCCTCAGCCTACGACATAACCGACCAAAAACAGGCGGAGGAGGCCCTGAGGATCGCAAAAACGAAGGCCGAGGCCGCCAGCGTGGCTAAAAGCGAGTTCCTCGCCAACATGAGCCACGAGATACGCACCCCTATGAACAGCGTACTTGGCATGACCGAACTACTGCTGGATACCCCTTTAGAGGACGAGCAGCGTCGATTTATACAGATCCTCCGGTCCAGCGCCAATTCACTGTTAGAGCTCATAAACGATATTTTGGACTTCTCCAAGGTGGAGGCGGGCAAGTTAGAGCTCAAGATGGTTGACTTCAACCTCCCTACCTTGCTGGATCACTTCGGGGCGCTGATGGAATCCACTGCCAAGGCCAAAGGACTTGCCTTCAACCTCTCCCTGTCGTCGGAGGTTCCGCCCTTCCTGAGAGGCGACCCATGGCGTCTCAGACAGATACTGTCCAACCTCACAGGCAACGCCATCAAGTTTACATCTAGAGGATCGGTGGAGATAAAGGTCGACCTATACTGTCAAAACGACACCGACGTTATGGTCCGTTTCTCCGTCATGGATACGGGGGTCGGGATTCCCGAGGATAAAATGGACCTGCTTTTCGACAAGTTCTCCCAGCTGGACAGCACAAGCACCAGACAGCACGGAGGAACGGGCCTGGGGCTGGCCATCAGCAAACAGCTGGCGGAGCTGATGGGCGGTGGTGTAGGGGTCGAGAGCCAGGAAGGTGTTGGCTCTAACTTCTGGTTCGTGGTTATCCTGGAGAGACAGCCTGAGGGATCCTTCAAGGACGAGGTGGTCCTGTCGGAGCCGTCGTCCACCCCTAGGTTCGAGAGGAGAAACACTAGGTTGCTTGTGGTCGAGGATCACCACGTCAACCGTATAGTCGTCATGGAGATGATCAAAAAACTGGGGATATCCGCCGATGTGGCCGCCGACGGCGAGGAGGCCGTGGCGGCGGTGATGAAGGGAGACTACGATCTGGTCCTAATGGACTGTCAGATGCCCGTGATGGACGGCTACGAGGCAACCAGGAGGATAAGGGCTATCGGCGGAGAAAAGGGCAAAGTACCTATCGTCGCGGTGACGGCCAACGCCATGAGCGACGACAGAGATCGATCAGTGGAGGCGGGAATGGACGACTACATAACAAAGCCCATATCGAGACGATCGCTTCAGGAGATCCTGGAGAGATGGTTGCCTATCGGTGATTCTGAGATGGAGTCTGTATCGTCAGGAGAGTCTAAAGCAGGAGGGATACAGGTGGATAATAGCAACTGGGATAAGTCCTTTCTGATGGACCTTTTGGACGGAGACGTAGGTGTGGTCGACGAGGTTATCAGGGGTTTTTTGTCCGAGACGCCTAAAAAGATATCCTCCCTATCGGAAGGATTGGCCTCAGAGGACCGGCGATCGGTGGGTCTTTACTCCCACACCATCAAAGGATCCTCCAACACCGTAGGTGCTACCGATCTCGCTTCCATAGCTTTTTCCGTGGAAAGATCTGCAGAGGACGGAAATCTAGAGGATCTGTTGGTCCTGAAGGATCAGCTGATCCAGGAGTTTGAGCGTCTGAAGGTCGCTATGGAAGGGGTAATATAGGGAACCTCTAATAAACTCACCCTTGAGTCCCCCCTCGGAGAGACCATCCCGCCTACGCCCTGGCCCGGGCTCTGGGCTACGTCGGAACGATCTCTCCGAGGGTTAGAGTTTTTAGAGGTTTCCCACACGCCCACGAGAATAGGGGATGGGACCTGTTTCTACAGGTTCCATCCCCTATTGTTTCACGTGAAACAATCCTCTGGGCTTGGCTGGCCCAAACATCGGAGTTTTTAGGGGACCTCTAAAAACTCACACTTGAGTCCCCTCGGCGAGACCGTCCCGCCTGCGCTCTGGCCCAATCGTATACTCGACCTGCCTGTTCCGTACGAACCGACTCAGAGGGCACGTCCTGTGCCCCCTCGGCTTGGAGCGACGTCCTGTCGCCCCATTCTACTACACGACGGCAGGTCGAGTATACGGGCTCGAATGGGCTACGTCGGAACGATCTCTCCGAGGAATAGCGTTTTTAGAGATGCCCTTTAGATCTTTTTCAATATAAAGATCAATAAAGGTCAGTGCTTTAAACCTCTTTTGTGATCTCTAAAAAACTAACCTTTGAGTCCCCTCGGAGAGACCCTTCCGCCAGCGCCCTGTCTCGCCCGGGCATATACTCGACCTGCCTGTTCCGTACGAACCGCCTCGGAGGGCACGTCCTGCGCTCCCTCGGCTTGGTGCGACGGCCTGTCGAGTATAGGGGCTCTGGGCTCCGTCGGAACGATCTCTCCGATGATCGGGTTTTTTAGAGATCCCCTTTTGTTTGAGCTCTCCTGTCCAGTTCGTCCTTTATATTTTTTAACAGCTCCACGGAGAGGGGGTCTGTTTTGCCCGCTATCTCCTCAATCAGGTAGATCAAGTCCGACGAGCTGAAAGACGACAGGGGCCGTGGGTTTTCTTGTATCATCAGTGTCAACTCCAATAGAAAGGGTGTGCTTTTGCTATGAACAAATTGTCCGAATCGATGCCAGATGCCCTTAGGGCTATTCTGGCGAGAAGAAGCGTCAGACGGTTTCACAGGGATAGACCGGTGGAGGGCTGGAAGAGGGATTGTATCCTCGCCGCCGCTACCTCCGCCCCCAGTGCCAAGGGTATCAGGCCCTTTCGCTTTCTTGTACTGGAGGACAGGTCTATATTGGACTCTCTGGCCGACGCTCTCTCTCAGGGAATAATCTTCAAAGAAGCCCCTTTGGCTATAGCGGTATGTGCCGATCTCTCCTCCTATCCTGAAGGAAGTCTGGGGTGGCTGGAGGACTGTTCCGCCGCACTGGAAAACACGCTGATAGCCGCTACCTCGCTGGACCTCTCGTCGGTGTGGTTTGGCGTCTACCGCCGTTCCCCTAAGGAGGAACATGTCAGGGAGGTATTGAAGGTTCCCCCTCACGTGGAGGTCCAGGGCATAGCGGTTATCGGTTACGGAGCGGAAGAGCAACCGCCGAGGGAGGGAATAGACCTCCCTTTGATAGGGGTTGGGACCTGGGATATGGCTTTTGATATGGGTAAGTAGGGCTTGATCTATACTGACTAATCTTTTGTCCAGTTGGTCAAGATAGACCTCTGTCTCAGGTCTTCCAGGAGAGTCTCCATCTCTTGGCCCTGAGACAGAGGAACCTTCATGGTCACCGATACCGCCTGATCAAAGGACGGGTTCAGCCAGCTGTCCTCTATTCCCAGGGACTTAACGTGGTGGAGACAGTCCCTGTAACGGTCGTAGGTGCAGGAAAATTCAAAGGGGATCGTTACCATTCGTTCTTCCCTTTGGCAGAGGGCCAAGGCCTCCCCGGCGGATATGGAATAGGCGTCTATAAGCCCTCTGACCCCTAGTTTTACGCCACCGAAGTATCTGGTAACCACCAGTGCGAGGTCGAAAAGGTCCGCCTTTAGTATGGCCCCGAGGATCGGACGGCCTGCGGAGCCCGAGGGCTCTCCATCGTCGGAGGAGTGGTCCACCGTATCGGGGTATCCTACCCTGTAAGCCCAGCAATTGTGTCTTGCGTCTGAATATTTTTTTGAAATTGCCTCGATAGAGCTTTTTGCCTCCTCCACCGTGGAGGCTGGGACTACGGTGGCTATGAACTGAGACCTTCGTTCTTTCAGGGCGAAGGTCTCAGTTGTTGTTATAGTCCAGTACGTGTCGGTCATCGAGGCCATGAGTCTGCAAACACCCTGTAAGTCTCCTCAAGGGATTGAGGTATAACCCTGACGTCTCCCATGACTGGCATGAAGTTAGTGTCGCCGTTCCATCGGGGAACAATATGAAGATGGACGTGGTCCTCCACCCCTGCCCCTGCGACTTTACCTAGGTTTATACCTAAATTAAATCCCTCTGGGTTGATTGTCCTTTTCATCACCTCGATCGCTATTGAAGACAGATTGTGTATCTCGTTAACCTCTTCTGTCGTCAGGGAACAGTAGTCCGATGTGTGTCTGTAGGGCACCACCATTAAATGTCCTGAATTGTATGGGTATCTGTTTAGTATGACAAACGAGCGTTCTCCTCGATGTAGTATCAGGTTTTCCTCGTCTCTGTCCTGTTCAGGAAAGGCACAGAAGATACACCCCGACGGTTTGTCGGTGGACTGGATATAGGATATTCTCCACGGTGCAAATATGTCTTTCATCGATAAGTTCCACCTCTCTGTGTGGTTTATTTCCCGGAAAATACTTTAGGGTATCTCTAGAAACTCACCTTCGAGTCCACTCGGAGAGACCGTCCCGCCTACGCCCTGTTTCGCCCAATCGTATACTCGACCTGCCTGTTCCGTACGAACCGCCTCGGAGGGCACGTCCTGTGCCCCCCTCGGCTTGGGGCGACGTCCTGTCGCCCCATTCGTACTACACAACGGCATGTCGAGTATAGGGGCTCTGGGCTCCGTCGGAACGATCTCTCCGAGGATTAGAGTTTCTAGAGGTGCCTTTTAGGGAAACCTCTTGCCCCTTTTTTTCAGTATGTCCCTTATGGCCCATGTGCCGTGAAACCCTCCGATTAAAGTTCCCAGCATAGCTCCTGCGGAGGTTCCCCAACTAGGGCCGCCTTTAAGGGTTAGCT